>NZ_JBITNB010000004.1:0-49746 GCF_054373195.1 Paenibacillus sp. CMAA1364
TGTATTAGGCACGCCGCCAGCGTTCGTCCTGAGCCAGGATCAAACTCTCCAATAAAGATCAAACAAAATTTGATCGACCGTCATATTATTGGTCCATCTCCTTGCGGAGCGGATAATAATATGACGAATAATGAAAAGAGCGATTCGCTCATTTTGAAACAAACTGACAAGAACATAAATGTTCTTTTTAAAAATTTCACATCATCCATTTGTTCAGTTTTCAAGGAACTTATTAATGTTTGCTGTCAAACAATGTCGTTTGCGGCAGAACATTAGTTTATCATGTTATCACTATCAATGTCAACTCTTTTTTAATCTTCTTTTGTTTAATGCTAAGTTGATTGGTTAATCAATTACTTGAAGCGACAGGTGATAATATATCATGCCATTCGACAAGATGCAAGTTTTTTTCACAATTTCTTTTGCAGTTATAAGTTAGTTGCTTTTCCAACATACTCAATCTAAGTTGAATTAAATCCTCTTTCATTACAAGAAGGTTATCAAGTAGCTCCATTCTATTACATACGATCATCCTTTAGTTGCACAAACTACATCTATTCTTATTCGCATACTTCTACTATCTTTTTTAGTTGCAAATAGTACATCTAGATTAGTGGTGAATGCCAGTTTCATTGCTTTTGCTACTTATTAGATGTTCTTTCTGCAACTATTTCCGCTAATCTACCTATTTCAGCAGATATAAGTGACCTTTATGCAACTATCCAAGAGGTGCGGGTGCGGGTGCGGGTGCGGGTGCGGGTGCGGGTGCGGGTGCGGGTGCGGGTACGGGTGGGGGCTGGTGTTGGGGCTGGTGTTGGGGCTGGTGTTGGGGCTGGTGCTGGTGCTGTTGCTGTTGCTGGTGTTGGGGCTGGTGTTGGGGCTGGTGCTGGTGCGATTGGTGCGGGTAGTATTGTAGGTTACTACCCGTTCTAATGGACCTTTTAATTCTTCACTCTCGGTTTGCTGAACCATCTAACTCTATTGATGTGATGCTGCTTACTTCTGCTACTTCTAGTATGTCTCATGGCGATACTTCTGCTCTGTCTCATGCTGTTATTACTGTTGCGCCTATTAGCTAGCCTCACCGGAGTCACCAGAACTATTGCCACTTGTGTCTCATGTCGCTACTTTACTTCTAGCGCGTCTCATAGTGCTAGCGGTGATTCAATGTGGACACTCCCTATCCTTAACCAAAAAAGGACCTAGACCAAGGTCCAGACCCTTCCCCACTTGTTAGAGTAGAAGTTAGAATGTTTTATTCATCTAATCCAAGCAATCGGATAAATTCATCTTCGTCTTCAATAACTTGAATGCCAAGGTTCTGAGCTTTAGCAAGTTTACTGCCTGCTTTCTCGCCTGCAACGACAAGGTGGGTCTTGGTAGACACACTTCCTGTTACTTTAGCACCTAGCGCCTCCAACCGTTCTGCGGCTTCATCACGAGTCAACTTATGGAGCGTGCCTGTCAAGACAACTGTCTTCCCATTAAAGAAGGAGTCTGTAATTACGACTTGCACTTGTTCAGGCGCTTTCGCTTGTACACCTAATGCCAACATCCGATCAATGCCCCCTCGCATACGTGGATCGGCGAAGAAGTTCACGATACTCTCAGCGACGATTGCCCCAACATCAGGCAGAATCACTAGCTGGTCTACGGTTGCATCCATGACAAGCGTTAGATCTCTGTAATGTTCTGCTAACATTCGTGTCGTGGCTTTACCCGTGTTCGGAATACCTAAGGCGAATAGGAATGACGCAAGATCACGCCCTTTGCTCTTCTCCAACGCTTGCAAAAGATTATTCGCCTTCTTGTCCCCAAAACGCTCTAGGTTCACTAAATCCTCATATGCTAACGTGTACAGATCAGCCGGCTCCCGCACACCAAGCTCACTATATAGTAGTTCTGCTGTCATTACACTGAATGTATCAATATCCATTGCATCGCGAGATGCGAAATGAGTGATACGGCCAATCAACTGTGGTTTACAGTTGAGACGATTGTTACAGAAGAGATGTGCACCTTTTTGCTCTAGAGGGAACTCACAGGATGGGCAATAGGTAGGGAACACGATCTCTTCTCCGTCATTCTCTTCGGTCACTTTACCAAGGATCTCAGGGATGACATCATTTGATCGACGAATAAATACTCTAGCCCCTAAAGCATACTTCAAGTTCTTCCGTTCAATATCGCCGATATTGTTCAACGTACAGTTCTGAACCGTAACTCCAGCAAGCTCAACCGCTTCTACCCGCGCGACAGGTGTTATTTTACCCGTACGACCGACTTCCCATGACACTGATTCCAATATTGTCGTCGTCTCTTCCGCTTCGAACTTATAGGCTACAGCCCAACGTGGGAACTTATCCGTGTATCCTAATACTTCTCTTGTGCGCATATCTACAATTTTAATGACGGCCCCATCAATCAGGTAATCAAGAGAAGAACGGCGTTCCACTATTCTCGCTAACTCCTGTGTGACATCATCAAAATCATCGAAATAAGCGATAAACGGATTCACTTTGAATTGATTATCTTTTAGGAAACCCATCATTTCTCGATGATCCTTAAATTCAATAGCATCGCTATAACCTATATTATAGAAGAAAGCACTTAGCCGACGTTGCGCTGTTGCCATAGGATTCAAGTTCCGAAGCGCACCTGCTGCTGCATTACGCGCATTCTTCAGTGGCTCAGCCGCTTGCAAGTTATATTGACTCAAGACGGATAGATTCATTATGCCTTCCCCTTGCACTTCAATCGTACCTTCTGTGTAAGGAATCGTCAGAGGAACGGACTTGATTGTCTTCACTTGTGCAAGAATTCCTTCACCCGTTACTCCATTCCCTCTAGTCGCTGCCTGTACTAACTTGCCATTCGTATACGTCAAATTGAGCGTTAATCCATCGAACTTCAGCTCCACGGCGTAACACAACTCCGGTAATGCATCATCGGGATGATTCTTGTTATATTCAGTTACTAGCTTCATAGCTCGATTATGCCAATTGCGAAGTTGCTCGATATTCTGCGCCTTATCCAGACTCCAGAGCGAAGCCAAATGGCGATGTGGGGCGAACCCTTCAAGTAATTGCGCACCGACTCTTTGCGTTGGTGAATCCGGATGTGTGATACCTGTATCCTTCTCAAGTTGAACCAACTGATCATATAAAGCATCATATTCCTTGTCACTTATGAGAGGTGTGTCCATCGTGTAATAATGATAATTATGCTGGTTAATCTCGGCTACGAGCAGATCCATAGGTTGAAGCGAATCCATAACAGCGTATCTCCCCTTCAATATATACTTCGTCATGACAAGATCAAAGTGCAATTTATATTATGTCTATCCCTCGACTTTGGTAATGGGTGCGAATCCTGCTAGTAACCGTTTGACACCCACAGGTGCTGGAAAAGCAATCTGTAGTTCCGTGTCATTCCCTGTGCCCTTCACAGCGACAACCGTTCCAATTCCCCATTTGCCATGGGATACTTTCTCGCCTGCTTTTAGCAAGGACAGATCGGATGAAGTACCCGCTTCTGCATTAGCTTTCATGGATGTTGTTACCGTTACACGATTCTCAGCTTTGGCGGTAGATCCACTAAGAGATGAGTTGGACGACGTTGATCGACCGAAGTTACTTCCTCCGCTACGCCCACCATAAGCACCACCACTGCTACCACCACGCTGATAGCGATCACGAGCCATGACTGTATCTTCTTTTAACTCATCTGGAATCTCATCTAGGAATCGAGAAGGCTGATTCGCCGTCGTTCGTCCGAACAACGTTCGTATCTGTGCACAAGACAGGAATAATTGCTTCTCCGCACGTGTAATACCAACATAGGCCAGACGACGCTCTTCTTCCAATTCTTCATTATCACTAAATGCACGGCTGTGTGGGAACACGCCCTCTTCCATTCCTACAATGAATACCACTGGATACTCCAGACCCTTAGCGCTATGCATCGTCATGAGCGTAACCGTGTTAACATCCTTCTCTTCCTCTGGATCGTCATTCATCGTATCAATGTCTGCAATTAGCGCTAGATCCGTTAGAAAGGCGACCAAAGATCTCTCTTCATTATTCTTCTCGAATTCCATCGTTACAGACAAGAACTCCTCAATATTCTCTAGACGAGAACGTGATTCAAGCGTTTTCTCCTTGTCCAATTCCTCACGGTACAGGGACATTTCTAGAATTTTCTCCGTTAACTCGGTCACAGAAGACTCTTCCACCATCCGATGTAAGTACGCGATCATATCATAGAAGTTAACAAGTGCATCACGAGTTCGTCCCGCGAATCCAAGATCATCTACGAATTGCAACACTCGGAAAATAGAGCTCCCCCGCTCCGAGGCTGCCGCCGCTAACTTCGCAACCGTTGTGTCACCAATGGCTCTCTTTGGCACATTAATAATTCTCGTCAAACTGATATCATCATCGGGATTGGATAATAATTTCAAATATCCGAGTAAGTCTTTGATTTCTTTGCGATCATAGAACTTGATGCCGCCTACAATCTGATATGGGATATCTGATTTGATCAGTATTTCCTCTATCACACGGGACTGAGCATTCGTACGATATAGAATGGCATGATTCTGATAGGATTGGCCGGATTTCACATTCTTAGTAATCTCTGAGGCAACGAAATATCCTTCATCATGTTCCGAATTCGCACGATAGACTTTGATCTTGGCACCTTCCCCTTGATCCGTCCATAACTTCTTTGGTTTGCGTCCTGTATTCAGATTAATAACTTCATTCGCAGCATCTAGAATATTCGATGTGGATCGATAGTTCTGCTCTAGGTATATCGTCTGCGCTTCAGGATAGTCTTTTTCAAAATTAAGAATATTCGTAATATCCGCTCCACGCCAGCGGTAGATAGATTGATCGCTATCGCCAACAACACAAATACGGTGATGCCCCTCAGCTAACATGCGACATACCATATACTGTGCGCGGTTCGTATCCTGATATTCATCAACGTGAATGTATTGGAATTTCTTTTGGTAGAAATCAAGAACTTCCGGTACTTCTCTAAATAATTCAATGGTCTTCATGATCAGGTCATCGAAATCTAGTGAGTTATTGTTCTTGAGTCGTCTTTGGTACATCTTATATATTTTGGCTGCAAGTTCCTCCATATAATCCGTTGCTTTCTGTTCGAATTGATCAGGTAACAGCAGCTCATTCTTAGCAGCACTAATAATAGCCTGAATGGCCTTAGGTTCAAATTTCTTCGTATCGATATTAAGTTCCTTCATACAATTGCGGATAACGGATAGTTGATCGGTCGAATCCAGAATGGAAAAGCTCGAGCCGAATCCAATTCTCTCAATATCTTTACGCAATATACGCACGCACATGGAGTGGAAGGTAGATACCCAAATGTCTCGACCTTCTCTTCCAACAAGCTTTGATACCCGGTCTTGCATTTCACGTGCTGCTTTGTTCGTAAAGGTTATCGCTAGAATCGCCCAAGGTGGCGCTTTACGAGTGGAAATTAGATAGGCGATCCGGTGTGTCAGCACCCGTGTCTTCCCGCTCCCCGCACCTGCCATGATTAAAAGGGGCTTGTCTGTCGCTTCAACGGCCTTTTGTTGCGGTGGATTCAGTTTCTTAATCGCTTCAAATATATCAATAGGTTGCATGCGGGCATGCTCCTTTCGAGAGTGAGTTATATTGATGGTTTGTTCACGGCCTTCACCGTCTGTAATGCTAGCGCTAGATCGTCATAAATAATATTGCCGACCACAATCGTATCACTTACCGCTGCGGCTTGTGTGGCTGTGTGAATATCCTTTATGCCACCGCCATATATGAGATGAGCTCCTGTCATTTCCTGTTGCACAGCCCTCACAACATCCATGTCTCCGAACATGCCGCTGTATTCTAAATAGACGATCGGCAAGGACATTAGCTTGTCTGCCACTTGGGCGTAAGCGACGATGCTGGATTGATCGAGATTGGTATCCGCTAATGTCAATTGCGCCACCGTCGAATCAGGATTGAGCACAATATAACCTTCGCTCACGAGCAGATCCCACGGAATCAAATAACCAAAACGATCAATCGCTTGTTGCTGATGCCCTACGATCCAAGCAGGATCGGAACTATTAAGCACCATGGGAATCAGATACAGATCGAATCCTGGGACAATAGCTTCCATATGGGATACCTCTTGCACACATGGCAATTCATAACGTCTTATCCGCGACATCAGATCTACAGTATTCTCATAAGTCACCCCAGATGATCCTCCAACCATTATAGCATCCGTACCTGACATACATATTGCATCTAGACTATCTGCATCGAGCTTGCGATCAGGATCTAACTTAAATACATGTCTCCAAGATTTCATCATTTGCTTCAACGTCCATACCTCCACGGATCATCTTAATACCCTGAATCTAGTCTAAGTTAGCGAAGGGGTGGTGTCAATCTGTTCGCCTTGAATAGGAACGCAATATAAATATGTATGATTTCGACAATATAAATATGTATGATTTCGACAATATAAATAATCCGCGGTTGGACACGTTATCTTACATGTCCAACCGCGGATTACAGTTCAAATCTAATTCTTTTCTTCTAATAATACTTTCACAACTACTTTCTTTACCTTCAAAGGCTTATCCATCATAAGCAATGGCATATGGGCATCTTCAGGTGTAACGATGCAGAATGCACCTTCATGTAGCTTGAATATATCTCCCGTACCTTCGTAGAACATAATATCCTGTTCTTCGTCTTCCTCTACCCTATGCATATTCCCTATATTGGCATAGCCCATACACTCTTTGCCTGTGACCATATATTGAATATCTGTGTACTTGTGATGAGACTCAAAGCGGCATTCATGCAGCGGTAGCGTCTCATATTCTTTTACCATGGCAAATACATTAGATCCTTCGATCTCATAATGTCCTGGAACGAGGGAATGGAAGTCCGTCTCCATTAAGTATTTCAGACCTATGGCCATTCGCGGATGGATGCCTGTGTATAGCTTCGCATTGGACAATCGATCAATAATCATATATACCTCCTGCAACATAAATCTCGTCGATGCTTGAAATTATACAATAATAATCTGATGAAGACTAGGGTATGCAACGTCTTAGATGCTTGTTAGTTATGCGTTACTACAGCACCTGAGCCGCCATACATTTCTAGCTCACCTTCAAGCTCAAGCTTGAGAACCGTTACATGCTTATGTGTATCTTCTGGTGTCATATTAATCCATGTCGTCCCCGGAATATTGAACCAAGGTACACCGCCATGAATGTCATGCGTCAGTTCTTTGCCAGAATGCAGTACCGTGATCTTATTGATCTTATTACATAGTCCTTTGAGACATACAGACTCATTGGGAATATCATATACGAAAAGATACAGCGTCAACTTATCACTTGAGATCGTGCTACCTCCTAAGAAGTATCGTGGCATAATGCCTTCTTCTGTACCAAATACAGCTTCTTCATGTGCTCCAATCCACACGCCAAGACCTAGCAGAATCGCTTCTTGTCTAGGATCTATCGTACCGTCTTCCTTAGGACCAATATTGAGCAACATATTCCCACCTAAGGTGATGCAGTCACAGAACATTCGGATGATCTGATCCAATGATTTGTATTTGGTATCTGTTGGCACATACCCCCAAGAACTATTGATCGTTGTACAGAATTCCCATGGACCCTCAGGTCGTGTAATCGGAATACCCTGCTCCGGTGTCTTGTAATCGCCATGGCCTTGTAGACGGGAGTTGATAATAATATCTGGATTAAAGGATTGAAGATATTGTTTGAATTCAGGTAGATTCCACTGGGCTGCACTTCTCTCCCAATCTCCATCGAACCATAAGAGATCAACCTTACCATAATTCGTTAATAATTCTTCTAATTGATGATTATTAAAGCTTAAGAATTGTTTCCATTTCTCTTCATCTTGGATCCCGTCTGTAGGCTCCGAGAATTTATTAACTTTACTTAGGTCCTCTGGAACAACACCATCTTGATAGACGCTTGGATAATCTGGATGCGACCAGTCGATCAGGGAGTAGTACAATCCGAGATGAATCCCCTTTTTCGTGATGGCATCTGCGTACTCTTGTACTATATCTCGCTTAACAGGTGTCTTCTTCACCACATTCAAATCACTGTATTTCGTATCCCATAGCGCTACACCATCATGATGTTTGGATGTAAGGATTGCGTATTTGGCACCAGACTTCTCTATAAGATCAGCCCATTTGTCCGCATCGAACTTCGAGGCTGTGAAGCCATCTAATTGTTTCATATAATCCTCATGAGAGATTTGTCCATTGAAGAACGACCATGATTCCGCAATCCCATTCACAGCATAAATACCATAGTGAATAAAGATACCTAATTTCGCGTTTTCAAACCAAGTCTGCATGCTATCATCCACTCCCTTGTTATCCGGATAAATCCTTATTCACTTAATCCTTTGTACATCGCATCTAACAAACGGTGTGTCTCATCGCAACCGTACTCCCAGAACATCGCACCAGCCAATCTATGGTCCAGTACATATTTACACTTATGTTGAATGGACTCTTCGTCCTCGTAGGAGATAAACGTACTTCCATCGAATAGATAAGGGGATTTCGCTTCATCATCCCAATGACGGGTATACCCATTCTTGTTAATGTAATTCGCATCAAGTTCTGTGTAGTCTGGTCCATACCCTCCAGTAGTTCCAGCCATCTGATGAAGACCATGATTGATGTCAGGAACTTGTTGCCATTTACGAGAATAGAAAGCCACACCGATCACGATCTTCTCTCTAGGAACACCTGCCCGCATAAAAATATTCACGGACGCCTCTGTGCTAATTCGGAACAAGTCACCTGTTGGTGTATGAAGATTCGTATGGTGCCCTGTCAACGTCTGGAATCCTCCGCGCATATCGTATGTCATTAACTGAATGAAATCTAAATATTGCTGGACTTGATCCATCTCCGTTCCGTCAACGTAATACTGATCCGCTCCCGCAGCGATGGTAAGTAAATAATGTCGTCCATCTTGCGTCCCTTTACGATCTAATGCCTCTCTCATCTTTCTTAAGAGTAGCGTAAAGTTCTGTTTGTCGTCAGGACTAGCTCCTATTCCCGCTTCTCCATAACAAGGATATTCCCAATCCAGATCGATGCCATCGAATGGATATTCATTCAATGCACGAAGTGCTGAGTTCGCCATTGCGTTCCTTCCAAAATCGGTTGATGCCGCTTCTGAGAATCCTCCTGCGCTCCATCCTCCAACGGACAATATAATATTGAGTTCAGGATGTCCATGCTTGATCTGTTGAAGGACTTCCATATGTTGCATGTGATCCGTACGAATCTCATGATTATGAACATGACCGAATGCTACGTTCAAGTGCGTTAATTTCTTCAAGTCCTCCTGCGTTAGATCAGGAAGCTTAGCATCCACTACATAACCAGCTACAATATTCTTCATCAGTCCCACTCTCCTATTTCTATTTATATAATTGCTGAACACTGGTGATGACTTGTAACGCTTCTCTACCGCTTCCAACTTTATAACCTGACACGGTATATCGAATACGATCTTGTTCATCCAATACGTAGACATGAGGGAAGCCTTCTTCCTTCTCACCATGCTGTGACACAATGCCTTGAAGCGTGTCATACACCGAGTCTCGAACGAACACGCAGCCAGCTGGTAGACCATCATAAGTGGTTGGATCAAATGATGCAGTCCATTGGTCATCTCCTACGATAAGAATAATAGGGACGTTGATCTGCGAGAACGGTTCAGCAAGCTCACGAAGTTCGCGAATTAGATGCTTAGACGGCTCCCGCTCCGGTTCGATCCAAGCGATTAACGCACCATTTGTACCTATAAGTTGTCCTAACGTCCTTTGCGTACCATCATTCAAAACGAACATACCATTGCGATCCACGGTGCCTAGCATTGGAATCTCTTCATCCACTTTACGGAATGTCAGCGTCACTTCTGTTTGTTGCCCCGGATATATTGTGAAATAAGTACACCGAATCTGAGCTGTCCCGTCTTTCAATCGCACACCTGTAATCATGCGGTAAGAACCCTGCTCAACTTCGAATACCTCTGTATATACATCCGATGTAAGATCTTTATAGAGCAATGTTGTATAAATGCCATTCTCCAATCTAGCAATGGTGAAGTTCTCCGCATAGGCGGCTACCGGTGCATCCTTCGCAGCATCTGGATCTAGCAGATAGCGCAGTGTGCCTTGATCACTCTCTCGTACAACTTGATTGATATCTCTACCTATTATTACATTCTCCCATTGACCATTCTTCATATATTGAGGCTTCTGCTCACTAGGATGTAGTCTGGCAGGAATCCCCAAGCTTCGGCAGATCGCAACAAAGGCAACATCAATGGACGTGTGATCGCCCTTCTTCAACTGGAAGGTTCCTTTTGCAGTCCCTCTTCCTTTTAATTCAGAGAAGTCATCTCTAATCTCCCAATTGTCAACCAGATATTGTACCAGTTCCGTTGGATTCGATCGGTATCTAGTCCGTTCTACCTCGGAGAATTCCTTTTGAAAGAATGCTTTGTTCGGCTCAATCTTCTCATATTGAACACGGGGACATAGAATATATGGAATAAAGATATCTATTGGAACTTCATTCTCATAGGCAAGCGATCCCATCAAATGATCATCTAACGTCTCGCGCAAAGTATCCAGCATATCCTTCTCACTCATGCTTTCTAATAGACGTAATGGCCATTCGCCATATTCAAGACTTCGCTCTTCTAGGAACGCTGTAATCTCGTGACTATTACCTCGTGCTTTACTCAGTACATCCCATACACGTTCAGAAGGTAAATTCAGTCTACGAGCAAGTTCACCAGATTGCTCTTCATTCACAAATGTCTTCTCATGGTCGCCACGAATCGCGATACCTTCTTCGAGACGTTGTTGATGTTGCTCTAACTCTTCTTCGGTGATCGGTTCAATTGCCTCGCCTTCACGTTCAGGTGGCGGTACCAGATCATAATCCTTCATCCCCAATGGCTGTTGTGTCTGATTCATAATGATCTCGATACGATCTTGAGCTTCCACGGTGATCTTCGCCTCACCCCATCGGTCTACATCAACCGCACGAACGATAAGCTCACCTAGACCTGTCTTGAAGGACACTTCTCCATGTGTATTCGTTGGTAGTACAGCAATGGGGAATAATTCCGCCATATTGTACAATTCGAAATATACCTTCGCACCTGTAACGGATTGCCTATGTTCGTCTGTCACATGAACTGTAATCGTGCGTGTTGGCGCATAATTATCGAGTAGATTAATCTCCGTGAACCATTCATGTGCCAGCGTAATATCTTCAGGACCTGGATAGTTCGCAGGAACACGCGTATTAATGAGCATCGCTCTACGGGCAGGTGGACTGAACCAGCCCTGATTGAATCTTGGCTCTGGTTCACACGCTCCGATGTATACCCATTTGCCATCCGCCCACGCTTCCACCCAAGCGTGGTTATCATCGCAGTGTGCCCAACGCGGGGTATAACATTGCCTTGCTGGAATGCCTATGCTTCGTAAAGCTGCGACGGCAAGGGTTGATTCTTCACCACATCGACCACGACCATTCTTTATCAATGTTAGTGGTGAGATTGTTCGGAAATCACTTCCGATATAAGCTGCCTTCTCATGGCACCAATAATTGGTCTCTAGAATCGCATCCCCCATCGATAAGTTCTTCGTACGATCCTCTAATGCAGCGAATAAGATTCCACGAGAATCCTCGATATTCTCGGTATTCACCCGATAAGGCAGGATGAAATGTAGAAACAGATGGTCCGGAACACGATCTCCCCATGGCATGCGCTTGCGGATTTCTAAGGTCTGGCGAACATGACTTAAGAATAATGATCCGTCATGATCAGCCATATCATTCAAAGGCATATACGCATATAAGAACTTAAGAGACCATGTCTCTTCTTGCGTCAGTTCCTCTTCAAATATCTTAAACAATTGGAGCCCTCTCGCTTGTGCAATTAACCGTTTCTCGCTGAACTTACGCTCTATACGTTCCATTGTGCTCTCATCCATGGAGAACACCGAGGATTGATTAGTCATTGGTTATTACTCCTTCCACAACTTACCGTCTTCTCTAATATATAAGGTTGCATTACCATCCGTTGATGGCGTTGATATCAAGAACATTCGGCTATTCATCTCGATCGTTGGCGTGAAGCTCCACTCTTCCTCGCCCATCAGTATCTTCAAGTCTGTCGTAAATTCGCCGTGGGATTCGAAATAATTACGCTCGCGATAATACAGTCTGCGTAGTTCCCACTTCAGACGCTCATCTAATGAAGGTTCAAAGTGTTGCGGGCCTTCTTTATCCGAGAACACGACATACCCCCATAATTCTGGATAATGCATATTAATAATTCCCATTGGTGACCATACCCAGTTGTTCTCAGGATACGGCTTCCCTGTCTGCGGATTCAGTACCTTACGGTATTCATCCTCTTTCACCTCTACCTGCCAATCGACACGGGAGAAGTTCACACGCCAGAATTCACCTGTTACCGGTGGACGACCTTCATGGGCACATTCTCGCAAGCTACTCCAAGGCATTGCAACCTCAACACTCCATTTTCTATTCGAAGCACCAGGACAATTTAACTCTCCATCAATATATACGGCTGTCTTAAGCCCTTGAATATCCCACCCATTCACTGGAGGTCCACCATCTCGGTACGGCTTAACCAACAGTAAATCCCATACCGTGTTCAATGCATTGATCTCAAACTCATAATATTGGTGTGAATCCCCATCAGGATCGATAAAAATCTCGAAATCATTATCATAGAAAATAATCGAATCCCGCTCCGTCAACGTAGCCCATATTTCTTCTTCCATTAATTCAGCTGCAAAGTAAAAGTAATCTTCATCCCATAACATCTTCACACGAGTTCGCTTCGTAGGTAACGGACGGAGATCTCCTTCGATATCTACGAAATCTTGGGTCCATTCCGCTTCATCCCAGAACGACTTATCTATGCGTCCATCCAGATGAAGTGGTTGTGTAGCTTTTCTGCAAATATAATGTTTGGGAGCATACGCTATATTTGGTTCTGGTACGCCACTAAGTGTCACATCATTTCCTCCAATCATTCATATGATTAATTACTTTAGGGTCATTCCTCGTATTTCATAGGTTTTCTTGATATCATATATGCATATAGATGCTTCATATTTATCTAGATGATGTAGGGGGCTCGATAGATGAAACCGCAATACTTCAAATCTAAATTGTTCTTAAAATACTTCTGGTCTCACTTATTCATATTGATCATCCCATTAATACTCATAACAGGATTTATCTATGAAAATGCAGTTAGCAACTTAAGGAATGAAATTCAACGTTCACATCTCAATCAATTAACGCAGACGAAGAATACTATTGATGACCGTATGAAAGAATTAAATGATATCGCTTCACGTGTATCCTTCGATGAGAGACTTACTCCTTATCGAGTTCATGATCCATATTTCAGTAGAGAAGCCATACAAGCACTTGATCAATATGGTGCAACTAGTTCGATCATTGATGAGCTATTCTTATATTTTCACAATGATGATCAGATTTACTCTTCCCAAGGAATGTCTGATCTGGAAGTATTCATGGATAGATACAATTTCCAGAATTGGACACTGAACGATCTCACACATGATCTGAATGCTGTTCAATTCCCTAAGATGCGTCCAGCTGATTCTATGAGTTACAAAGCCTTTCAACAATCGACATTGGCCTATCTTGTACCGATTAAACCAAACCATCCCAACCCACATGGAACGGTCATGTATTTCATCGAGGAAGCTAAGCTCACGGAATTGATTGATTCCATTCTCGGTAATTACAGTGGGATTTCTTACATCTTTGACGAGAACGGTCAGATTCTAGCCAATAATCATCAGGATGAATCCCTATTAAAGGAAGAGGCAGAATCCACCTTGGGCATGGGCCTAACGCCAGGAATTCATAGTCAGGATATTAATGGAAAGCCCCATTTTATCGTATCTGTTACATCTGAGTTGAATGGATGGACTTATGTGACATTAATGCCTAGCTCGCAATTCTTCAGTAGTGTATTGCATGTTCGTAGCTTCATTATCATGTTATTCATCATTATCGTACTTGTTGGTGTTGCCATAGCCATATTGTTAGCACGTATTCAGTATCAGCCCATATCCCTTCTAGCAGAATTCGCTAATTCAAATGCTAACCTTGGTACCTTAACGAATGAATCTAATGGAACTGGCAACGAACTTGAAAGAATTCGTAGCGCTCTACTTGATTTCATGTCCAAGGTTGATATACAAGAGCCCTATGCAAGAAATCACTTTCTATTCATGCTATTGAAATATGGCAACCTGCAAAGCCAATCCACAGATCATTTAGAAACATTCGATCTACGATTCAATCGAACACATCACTTCGTCATATTGTTCAGTTGGAGGGATGTGAATGCCGATCACAACGATCCAGAGGCCCGAGAGATGTTATTAAATCTTCTATCTCGGTTAGATATGCCTCAGCTTGAAGCACAAGCCTATCTTGTTGAGTTACCTCAACCTGATCAATTGGCTCTTATTGTGAGCTTCGACTTGGATGACACCACGGAAGAGTCGGAACATCTCCAGCTCGTGGTAGAGTACATTCGTAACTATATTGTGAGCCATACTCATGTCGTTCCAACGATGGGGATTGGCACCATCTATGCTAGTCCTGACCAACTTAATCAGTCTTTCATCGAAGCCTATTCGGCCTATGATTTACGATCGTCCATCGAAATGGATACGATCACCTTTTTCAAACAAATATCTTATAAACCAGACCATTCTTTCTGGATACCAGATAATGTGTTACAGAAGCTATCCCAGAGTCTGAAGCTAGGTAGCTATGATGTCGCAGAACAAATGATTCGACCAGCCATTCGTAATCTATACACAGCGGATATCTCGCCATTACTGATGCGTTGCATCTACTTTGATATTCTGAACACGATGTTGAAGACTGCGACGGAGATTGGTGTTGATAACACCATCTTAGATACGACACCACAACTCTTGTTCAACTCCTTAGATGAGTTAGAACTTAGCTATCTCAATCTGGCTTCACTGATCTGTGCTCAAGTTGAGCGAGATCAGATGAATAAAGAGCATTCTATTATCGATCAAGTCATTGGCTATATTGATACACATTATATGGATAATACACTTAGTCTTGAATCCATATCATCCGAATTCGATATCTCTCCTTCACATATTAGTCGTTCATTCAAAGAGAAGATGGACATTAACTTCATCCAATATATTTGGCAGAAGAGATTGGAACTGGTGATTCACTATTTAACAACAACCAGCGATCCATTGAAGGACATTATTATACGTGCTGGTTATCTCGACGCACCTAACTTCATCCGTAAATTCAAGAAGGAAACAGGACATACACCAGGTCAATACCGTAAGCTTTACTCTGAGAATAAACTTAGGGATTCGAATCCCAATTCTGACGATTTATAATTAGAATGCTAACCCAATCATGAATAACATGAGCGGGTTAGCATTCTTTTTTTATTTTATTTCGTGTTCCAACGATCATATGCAGCTTGATAAATCTCTACTATACGATTGCCGCCCATCTTTTCAACTTGTGCTTTATATTTGTCCCAGTTCGTAAGAGGTTCTTGACCTGTCACGAATTTCGCTTCCATCTGTTTAGCATACGTATCTAGATCAGAACGTAGAGCCGACACTTCGGATTGCTCTTCATTTGTCAAAAAAACACTTGGAAATGGAGATTTGGCGAACGGGATCAATTTCTCTTCATTTTGCTCTTCAAGCCATGAATCGAAATCACTTTTCAATCCGTTATAAAGATCAGATCTGTTCATACCTGGGGGTACGATACCGTTATTCGGTGTAAGTGTTCCACGGAACTCATCACGCTCGACACCACCTGGAACGGGAAGCCATTCTTTCACACGATTTTCTTTGTCCGTGTATTTCCAAAGGACATTCTCAGGTCCTTGACCGAATAGCGATGCTCCATCGTAACTATATTGGTGATCCGCCCAACGCATGGATGCTTCTGGCGCAGGGTTACTACTAGTGATTGCATAGGTACCATTCGTAGATAGACCCGGGTGTTTACCATAGACAGGAGAATCAGCGATCTCACTCTTCACGAGCGTCATCATTGGATGATCACTGTTAGGCTCTCCACCCATGGTGAAGCTTGGGAACCAGTCATTGAACAAAGCAAGTTGCTTGTTCGCTCCCTTAGCTTTCTTCTGATCATTCGTTTGAGAGAATGTCTCGTGATCTAGCAACTTCTCATTCCATAAGCGATTCATGAATGTAAGATAACCTTTATAGCCTTCTTCCATAAATGGATAGTGAACCACATCTTCCTTATCTACATAGATGTCCTCACTATACAACCCCCAGAATCCGAAGAAGTACATGCGCAGATCGTCAAGCTTAACGGATGATAGTGGAATCTCATCTTGCTTCCCGTTACCGTTCGGATCCTCTTCCTTCACTCGCTTCAGATACGTGTACAATTCTTCGGTTGTCTTAGGCTCTTCTACACCTAACTTCTTAAGGAACTCTCCGTTATACCACATTGGTCCACGGTACCAGACCGCAGATAAATCGATATTTGGCAATGCGTAAATATGACCATCTGGCGTTGTAATTGACTTGCGAATATCTGGATTCTCGTCGAGAATCTTCTTGAGGTTAGGAGCGTAATCTTCAATTAGACCATCCAGTGGTACTAATACACCTTGCGTTCCGTATGTTACTTGTTCAGCAGGCTTAAGATCTGCAGCATAGAATATATCAGGTAGCTCGGAACTAGCAAATACAAGATTCTTCTTCGTTAAGAAACTGTCTGGTGTTGCGTTGTTATATTCCATCTTAATCCCTGTTAACTTTTCCATCTCTTGAAGTACAGGCATTTCGTTCCAATCTTGAATACCTAAATCCTGTGACATCATCTTCAATGTAAGTGGTTCACTAACGATCGGGAAGCCTTCTTTGGCTACACCTTCAGCTGATTTGGAAGGACCTTGTGCTTCCGGTGCTGTATTATTATTGGAACTACAAGCCGATAACACGGACAACGAAAGTGTAAGACTCAACAGAATAGCCGATGCTTTACGAATCTTTTTCATGATTACATACTCCCCTTTTCTTTTACATCATATTATATGGATAAGATCAGCCCTTCACGGACCCAATCATGACCCCTTGCACAAAATAGCGTTGTAAGAATGGATAAACGGCAATGATCGGTAACGTAGCTACGATGATGACTGCGTATTTCACTAGTGCAGCGACTTCTGCCTTGTTATTAAGGGCCAATGCTGTTGTTGCATCCATGGAACCCCCTGGTTGTGCCGACATTTCCTGTAGAACTAGAATCTGACGCAATATTAACTGTAATGGGAATTTATCCTGATCATTCAGATATATAAGTGCTGAGAAATAACTGTTCCAGTTCCCTACACCGTAGAACAATCCCATAACAGCAATGATGGGCATAGAGAGCGGTAAGACAATTTTGAAAAATAAACGGATATTCGTACATCCATCGATCTGAGCCGCTTCTTGCAGTTCAGTTGGTATCGTGGATTGGAAAAAAGTTCGAGATACAATGATATTCCAGATCGAAGCCGCTGAAGGAATCACTAGCGCCCACATCGTATCGATCATACCAAGATTCTTAATCAGTAGATAACTAGGTACAAGACCTCCACCAAAGAACATCGTGACCATGAACATACCCATGAAGAAATTACGTCCAACGAAGTCCTTACGACTCAATGCGTATGCAGCAGGTAGTGTCACAATGAGGTTAATCAACGTTCCTACCACCGTATAGATAATGGTGTTCCCGTATCCTCTCCATATATCCGCATTCTCAAATACTCTGCGGTAACCATCGAACGTAATTCCTTTAGGAAATAACCACATCGCTCCCGAACTAACTAGCTTCGGATCACTGATGGAAGCACTGATCATATAAATAACTGGATAGGCGACAATAACAAAAGCAATAAATACATAGATATAGTTAAATATTACAAAAGCCTTGTCTCGCCCAGTATCCTTAGATGCTGTAACCATGAGAACCCACCCCCTTTACCATAAACTATTCTCATTCGTACGACGTACAAACTGGTTAACCGTGACCAATAGTATTGCATTAATAACTGAGTTGAACAGTCCAATGGCTGTAGAGAAACTATATTGTGCATCCACTAGACCTGAACGATATACAAATGTCGAGATGACGTCTGAAGATCCAATGTTCAGCGAGTTCTGCAATAGTAGTATTTTCTCAAATCCAACACCCAGTAGGTTACCAACCGTCAGAATCAATAGAATCGTCATCGTCGGTACAATGGTTGGAATGTTAATATGCTTAATACGTTGAAAACGGGTTGCTCCATCAATGATGGCTGCTTCATGCTGTTGTGGGTCTACACCCGATAATGCTGCTAAGTAAATGATGGTACCCCAACCTGCACTTTGCCACACGCCCGATAATACATACATCGTCTTAAACCATTTCGGGTCTGTTAAGAATTGTGGTGCGTTGAAGCCAAGCCATTCAATAATATGGATAACGATACCTGTTGTTGGGCTTAAGAAGGTGATGATCATCCCCCCCATTACAACGACAGATATAAAGTGTGGAGCATAGGTTACGGTCTGAACCGTCTTCTTGAATGCACCATTCTTCAATTCATTAAAGGCTAAAGCTAGTATGATCGGAATTGGAAAACCAACGAGCAATTCATATAGGCTAATACTTAATGTGTTCCAAAGCAAATCCCAAAAGTAGTAGGAGTTGAAGAAACGAACAAAATGATCGAATCCAACCCACGGGCTACCCATAATACCTTTAGTAGGAATAAAGTTCTTAAATGCAATTTGTATACCGTACATCGGTCCGTAACTAAATATAAGGAAGTATAAGAATGCAGGTGCTATGAAAATATACAACTCCCAATTCTGTCTCATCATCTTCCAGACATTTCGTTTCCCCTTCACATCCATAGCGGCCTTGTTCGATAAGGTAGTACTTGTATCCTTCAAAAAGTATCACTCCTTCCTGATTCAGTTATTGTTTATGTTGTCAGCGCTTACACATACAATAGCTAACTCAGGTCCACTTCGTAAATATGTCAATTAAAACATGAAAAAACCGCATAAGGGCGGGCTTTGGTGACGCTTACCGAAAGCGCATACATAAATAACATGTGTCATTCTTGCTCCGTTGTTAATGAATTGTGCAATACGCAAGATCTACCTATCCGATAAATGTGATAAGCCAGGCGTTAGTTCAGAAGTTTCTTCGAGGGAATCAATAACAACATGTCATAACACAAAAAGAACGTCCATAAGGACGTTCTGAGATACGTTTACCCACAATTATTTCAAGTTGCAACTGTGCAATGAGTACCTTTTTATATATAACAATACTCGTTCCTGAATAATCTGTGGGAATACAGTTATTTAAATAGGCTATCACTATACTTTATCTCGACCCTAATACAAACCATCTTTTCTGGTTCTTCGAATCCAATACCATTCTAGTGATATCATCGGTATAGAATCCATCAATGCCCATCTTTTCATACTTGTTCATCAATGCTACATCATTAATCGTATGAACATAAGTCAACACACCCGCATTATTGAGATTGTTAACAAAATTAGTCTTCACTCGATGCTCTGGCATCGTCACTGCAGCAATATGATTTCGTTGAACGAAATCAATCACCTCTTCATCCGTATCCTTTGAAGCATATAATGTATAAATAATAACGGGAAAGTCATATGTACTCATCACCATTGGCAACATCTGCTGGTTATAGATTTGTGGAACAATACGATTTAACAGATTCGGATTACGCTCTCTTGCTTCGCTAACCATTAGATTGAATATTTTGGCTTGATCTTCAACCTTTGTATCCGTCACAATATATATATCTGGATAATCTTCAAGGAGATTAAGAATATCTCCCCAATCCAGTGGTGTTAACTTCCCTAGAATGGGGCTTTCCTTAAATTCCTTCGATGTTAACTGAACCGCCTGTCGATCTTCTGGAAGCTTATCTTCCTGTTGAAGTGTCTTAGTCATATCTTGAGACCATTCATGTCGAGCCACCACTTGTCCATCTTTTGATAACAGTAGGTCAACCTCAAATACTCGGTTGCCTTGCTCATAATTGGCAATGAAAGCTTCATAAGAGTTCGTATACGGTTGATTATAGATCCCCCCCATCGCATGGGAGATCAATGTGTAATCTGCGAAGTTATCCTCAGATTCCACACTATTATTCATGGTGTTATTGGAGAGTTTCAATGTAAACATAACGAGCACGGTGGTCGTTACGATGAGTAAAAGTACGGCTATGATTTTTTTCAATGTGACCACCTCCAATAGTATAAAGACACTCCTTAATGATATTAACCTCATTGTTTGAAATTGACCCTTTTCGATTTATTATTGATGGACTGCCTTATTTTATAGTTCGTAAATTTAGATTTCTGATGTTATATATGTAAAATAACGTATTTAAGATCGCCTGTTGTATATTTCGCTCCCTAAGTGGTAATATCATGTATATAAAGCAATATATATTGGAGGAGATCATATGGCAGCGGTTAAAGGGATTAAGAAATTACCAGCTGTAGTACCACAAGCAGATGTCTATGATATGTTGATGAAATTATCGGGTGTAACTGAAAAATTAGGACGTTTAGATGAGAAATTCAAAAAATCTATTTTACGTACAGATTTTATAAATACATTGGCATTAAAGGAATCCGTTCAATCTACGAGGATCGAGGGGACACAAGTTACTTTTACCGATATGGTTGAACAGGCACATAAACAGCATACAAAATCAGAACATAAAGAAGTTCAGAATTACCAGGATGCCTTAAGAATAGGTCATGAACGAATTCTCAATGGTTATCCCATCTCAACCAGACTGATTCTGGATTTACATGCTGTATTAATGGACGGAGCAAGAGGTACTAACGTATCTAAAGGAGAGTTTCGTAAGATTCAGAATTTCATCGGTCCTACAAATCGCATAGAAGACGCTGTATATATTCCTGTACCTGCCCATCAAATAGGAGAGTATATGGAGAATTGGGAGTTGTACGCGAACAGACATCCATATGGTGACAAGCTTCCTTCCCCCGAGTTGAAAGAAAGTGAAGTTGCTATTGATGAAAATGCACAAGCCTTACTCAAAGTAGCCATTTTACACGCTCAGTTCGAGTCGATTCATCCGTTTCTTGATGGTAATGGACGCTTAGGTAGGATATTAATAGCTCTATACATGGTTCAAACCCAATTGGTATCGAGCCCTATATTCTTTGTGAGTGAGGAATTAGAGAAGCAACGTGCGAGATACTATCATTTATTGAATGGTGTTAGAGGTAATCATCCGGATTGGATTAGCTGGATCAATTTCTTCATTCATGCTAGTGATCGCATGGCAGATAAACTCTCTGCACTACTAGACAGAGCTGAAGAATTAGCTGAGGAGGGTATCTCTAAGTGTGATCGTCAACTACAAAAGGATGTCTTTATTTATACTTTCAGGGAACCCAACACAACAGCTATGCAAGTATCCGTGCACTTCAAGGTAGCGGTCACTACTGCAAGAAAGGCGCTAAATGAATTAAGTGATTTAGGTTTGATATTCAAGAATAGTAGCCAATTAAGAAACATTGAGTATTTCAACTATGATGTTCTAGATTTATTGAATTAGAAGGTTAAAACGAGTAAGTGTAGGTTTAAAATGAAATTGTACCGCAAACGGGCCATATTGTGGAGTAACATAGTTATTGAGGGATAGCTAAGCGATTTCCGCTGTTCTAAAAGAAATGAGAGCCCTTATATCGTGATATCAGTATTGCTTATATTTGTAACGGAAGTGGCAACGCTTATTTTTACTTTTCAGGTTTACAATCATTAATTTCAGTCCAATAGTGTCACCCAGTTCCGTAAGAATTCTAGTTGCTTCAATATCAAGTAAATAGTGCCTTCTGCTTCCGTTAGAATTGGAACACCAACAAAAGTGGTGGAAATCATGCCATATGGCGAAATGGCATGATCATAGTACAAGAGAAGAGCTATAGAAAAGTATCAATCTTTTTAAAAAAGATGAACATTAATTCAAAAGAAAACAATCCATTTTGATCAATCTCCTTTCAAAATGGATTGTTTCTAACTGCCTAAAAGTATAGGTTTGCGAGTTCTATTGAATCAAAATTTACTCTAAATTTACAATAAGCTTGTATTAGATTATCACTATCATGTTAATACGCATTATTATTGTTAAAGCCATTCTTTATCGTCTTCATAATAATCTTAATATCTAACAAGATAGTCCAGTTCTCAATATAGAAGATATCATAATTAATCCGGTCCTCTATGGAAGTGTCCCCACGTAAGCCATTCGTCTGTGCCCATCCCGTAATACCGGGACGAACATGATGCTTGACCATGTACTTCGGAATCTCGTCTCGGAATTGCTCTACATAATAGGGTCTTTCTGGACGTGGTCCAACGACACTCATATCCCCCATCAACACGTTGAAGAACTGAGGCAGTTCGTCTATACTTGTCGATCGAATGAATGTACCGAATCGAGTACGTCGAGGATCATTCTCTACTGTCCATCCTGTATCCTCTTCATCTTCCTTCTGCTGCTTCATGGAACGAAATTTATACATCATGAATTTTCGACGATTTAATCCCACACGCTCTTGCTTAAATATAATTGGACCTGGAGAAGTACATCGAACACCTATTGCTACAACTAGCATAATCGGTGAAATCAGTATAATCGTTAAGAAGGAGAATACGATATCGAATAATCTTTTGACCATCTGGTTCCCCACGATATCTAAAGGTATATCTCTTACATTAATCATAGGCATCCCCGCAAAGTTATCGAAGTAAGGTCGAGCTGGCAAGTAATCGAAGAAGTCAGGTATGATCAGTGTCCGTACACCCGCCTTCTCACAGAGCATAATAATATCCTTATATTTAGAGTGAGCCATTAAGGGTAGCGCCAGAACAACTTCATCAACTAGCTCTCGGTTTAGAATATCAGCTAAGTCATCCAAGCTACCTAGAATTGGACTATAATGTTTAGCTTCAATATTATCCCACTCTTGATTATCATCTAGAAAACCAATGACTTCATACCCCAATTCAGGATATTGCTTCAAATTATTGAAGAACCGTTTACCCAGACTACCCGCTCCCACAATTAATACGAATTGTCGGTTATACCCCTTCTCACGGAAATGTTTGAGCGAAGCCTTAAGGAAGTAGCGATAGAATATAATAAAGAACATATTCAATCCTAGATATATGGCTAGATATACTCGGGAGATATCAATCTCTTTCATAATAAACATGATACTAATGAGAACGAACATCGTAATGGAATGAACTTGTATCACTTTAACAAATTCATCTGCGAATCTCTTCTTTCTCTTAGGTGAATAGAGTGTCATCAACAAACCAATAACAACAGCAATTCCGCCATATACTAAGCTCCATAGCGTATATTTCTCAATAGGTAGAGGGGTCTCGTATGCAATCAAGCCACTATTGAATTTAATCCACCAAGCCAGCAGGAAGGAGATCTGAATAACGAGGAAATCAGAAATAATATATAACTTGGTCAATATACCTTGATTACTACGAATCATAATCTCACCTCCAGCTGTTGATCTGTTGAGTTCGAGTGACGCTTAGATGGTGTCAATTTGTTCTTCAATAATGCCATTGTAAATTTCACACCTATCCCCGTATAAACAACCGTGTTCACGATCCAATTGTAACGTTCTTTGTAATGTTTCTGATGAAATATGAACATAGCACGGTGAAATTCATAGATGATTCTTGTAGGTCTACGTCGAGCGCTGCCACCCTTCAGATGAACAATCGTCGTACGAGGGTAATAATATATCTCCCACCCTGCTTGCTTGATCCGATAACACCAATCCACATCCTCACCGTACATAAAAAAGGTCTCGTCCAACCCACCCACTTGAGCGATTGTCTCACGACGTAACATCATAAATGCGCCAACCAGACAATCTACAGGATACTCCTGATTAGGATCTAAATGACCTAGTTGGTATTGATTGAATCTCTTATGATCTGGGAATAATCTCGAAATCCCAAATGCATAATAAAAAGATGCTGAAGGCGTTGGGAACCCTCGGCGACATGCTTTATCCAAATTACCGTTAGGGAGAATCACTTTGCAACCTGAGGCGCCTACGGTAGAATTCTCATCCATGAAAGAAATCATCGTCTGTAACGTATCTGTCTGAATAATCGTATCTGAGTTAAGAAGAAGAACATACCGTCCAATCGCAATGTCCATTCCTTGATTATTTCCTCGTGCGAACCCCACATTATCATCATTAGCAATAAGTGTAGCTTGTGGGTACTCTTTCGTAATTGTCTCTACGGATGAATCAGTAGAGTGATTATCTATGACAATCACTTCATATTGGTAACTTGTATGCGAAGCAAACACCGACTGCAGACAGTCCATTGTTAACTTACAAGTATTATAATTTAGTATAAGTATGCTTAAATCCATATCCAAGGCACTTCCTGACAACTATAGTAATCTATCGACAATATTATACCATATTGGAGGGGGGGAAAGAGTGGAACCTTAGGTGAATGGATAATATTAACGCGAATCTCTTTTATCCTCAATTGCTCTTTTTTTGATTCTCAGATAGGGTAATTGCTGAACAAATGCACGCCATGCACCTAGCACTTTAGGTTCTCTGATTAGGAAGTATCCGTTACTGGCTATCTCATACGGTAAGATACGAATGATAGTTCTAAATAAATCTGCACGATCGATATTCTTATACATCATTTTATAACGATTAATATATGATGCTCTTCTTATAAACAGTGGCTGAGTCGTACGACTTCCTTGTTTCCAGCCCCTAGCATGATAACCTATCGCTTCTGCTACATAGTAAGACTTCCAACCCAATAGATCTGATCTCCAAGAAACGTCGACATCTTCTTTATATGCAAAAAAATCACTGTCAAAGAATTCCCCATTTATGCTGATATCCTCAATCATTCTTCTAGAGTAGAGTGCAGCAGCCCCCGACACGCCAAATACCTCTCCAGATTTATCCCACTTGGAAGAGAGTTCACCCGAACCACGATCAAATGCCCGACAATGAAGATTCATAATTATCCCTGTACTATCCACTATCTCTGTATTCGAACTTAGAAGTAGCTTCCCAGTAGCACTCCCCATATTGAGTTGATTACCTAGTTGCTCGACCAATAGCTTGATATAATCTGGATGTAATCTTACATCTGGGTTTAACACGAGTGCGTAATCAGTAGAAGTAAGCAAAATAGCTTGATTATGTGCTGGAGCAAATCCAACGTTTACTTTATTCTTCACCAATTTAATATTCTGTCTATATCGTTGACAATGTAAATCTATTTGTTGCAAAGTATTATCGGAGGATGCATTATCAACAACGATGATTTGCTGTATAGGATATGTTTGGGCTTGTAATGCTTCTAAACATGTTGATATATCTTCTGAGCTATTATAAGTTACGATTTGTACACTGACAGAACTATTCATAAGCAAATTATCCTTTACGTTGTATATTTACTCTCTATTATAGACGAAACCCTCAATCAATAGGAACCAGATTGAGGGTTTCAAGGTATATCTATTTAGATTTAGTTCCATTCCATTGTTGGAGGAAGTCCCTAAGTCCTTCCTTCCATGGTTGTAAATCTTGAAATCCATTGGTACGAATGGATAGATGCTCCATAACCGAGTTAGCCGGACGATGTGCAGGACGAGGGAATTCATCTGTCGTACAAGGTTCTGGTTGCGCGATGATGTTGAGACCTAAATGAGAAGCCTCTTCAAATATGGCTTGTGTAAATTCATACCATGTACATGAGCCACTATTGGATGCATGGTATATACCATACATCTCAGTAGCCATTAGTTCTAGTAAGAAGTTAGCTAGATCAACCGTATAGGTTGGAGAGCCTTTCTGGTCATCTACAACTTTTAGAGTTGGCTTCTCTTGACCTAGACGCAACATCGTCTTAACGAAATTATCTCCATACACACCATATACCCAAGAGGTTCTAACTATGAAGTATCGTGAAGACAGGCTTTGTACTAATACTTCGCCTGCACGTTTAGACTTCCCGTAAATGCTTTGAGGATTGGTATTATCGTACTCATGGTATGGTTCCAAATTAGTACCATCAAATACATAATCCGTACTGATATAGATCAGTTTAGCACCTACATGCTCTGTAGCCACTACTATATTTCTCGTACCTACGGCATTTACAGTGTATGCAGCATCTATATCTGTCTCGGCAACATCAACTGCTGTGTAGGCTGCACAGTGGATAACAACATCCGGTTGATACTGACCTATCACTTGTTGGCACTGTGTTAGATCTGTAATGTCCAGCTGATGTCGATCACAACCAAGAACATCATGACCGTTATTATTCAGAATAGTAACAACATCCATTCCTAGCTGACCACTTGATCCTGTCACAAGTGCTTTCACAAGGAATCTCCTAGACGCTTCCCGTATTGTTTCACCTGATAGTCTTGGTATTCTCCCGATTGAATACGTGTCCACCAATCTTGATTATCTAAATACCATTTAATCGTCTCTTTAATACCCGTCTCGAAGTTGTGTTTGGGCTTCCATCCCAATTCTTGTGTAAGCTTCATTGGGTCAATCCCATAACGACGATCATGACCTAGTCGATCCTCAACATAAGTAATAAGAGATTCTGGCTTATTCAACTCTTGTAGAATGGTCTTCACGATATGGAGATTATTCCGCTCGTTATTTCCCCCAATATTATATACCTCACCAAGGCGTCCTTGGTGAATGACAAGATCGATCGCACTACAATGATCTTCAACATAAAGCCAATCACGAATATTCAATCCATCACCGTAAATCGGTAATGCCTGATCGCTCAGTGCACGAGATATGATTAAGGGTATAAGCTTTTCTGGGAACTGATAGGGACCATAGTTATTAGAACAGCGAGTAATATTCACAGGAAGCCCGAATGTTTCATGATAAGCACGAACTAATAGATCCCCACCAGCTTTACTAGCGGAATATGGACTATTGGGTTCTAGTGGTGTACTCTCCATAAATAGCCCGGTCTCACCAAGCGAACCATACACTTCGTCCGTAGATACCTGTACATACTTCGTAACACCATATTTCTTCGAAGCATCAAGTAGCACCTGTGTACCTAATACATTGGTCTTTACAAACACCTCAGGTTCCAGAATACTTCGATCCACATGCGACTCTGCTGCAAAGTTCACGACAACATCAATACCTTGTTGAAATACTTGATCGATCGCCTGAGCATCGGTAATATCCGCTTTAACAAACGTATAGTTCGGGTGGTTCTCAACAGACTTTAGGTTCTCTAGATTTCCTGCATAGGTTAATGAATCCAAATTGACAATCTGGTAATTCGGGTGCTGTTGTAACATGTATATAACAAAGTTACTACCAATAAATCCGGCTCCGCCGGTGACAAGCAGTTTCATTTAACAATTTACCCCCTACTCAAAATTAAGTTCCGCATCTTGAAGTAGCGGATGACGTTGATCTTTATCCGAAAGAATGGGACTTGTTGTAGGCCAATCAATTCCTAGTGCTGGGTCGTTCCATAGTATGCCACGATCATGCTCAGGAGAATAGTATTCATCTACTTTGTAGAATACCTGTGTATTCGGTACAAGGGTGCAGAATCCATGGGCGAATCCTTGGGGAACTAGAAGCTGACGATGGTTATATTCGCTTAAGATCACGCCTACCCACTGCCCGAATGTTGGTGAATTACGACGAATATCTACGATCACATCATAGATTGCGCCAGTAAGAACACGGATTAGTTTCGTCTGAGCCTTGGGGTTAAGTTGATAATGAAGCCCACGTAGAACACCTGGCTCTGCGGAAAGGGATTGATTATCTTGGATGAAGTTAAATTTGATTCCCTGTTGTTGCAATACAGCGTCGTTATAGCTTTCCATGAAGTAGCCTCGGCTGTCTCCATGAACGTTCGGCTCGATTATACTCGCACCTAGTAACTGAAGAGGAGTGACTTTCATGCTTAGAATTCCTCCTTATATTTATAGTTTCAATTTCCCGAATGATTCTCCAAAGTCTAAATCTTGGGACAATTCGTTAGCTCGCGCTAATGAAGCATGTGTACCTGCATCCGTCCACCAACCCTGAAGAATATCGAAACTAAGTTCATTACGATTAATATATGCATTATTCACATCAGTGATTTCCAATTCGCCCCGATTAGAAGGTTTCAAAGTCTTAACAATATCAAAAACATTTTGGTCAAACATATAAATTCCTGTTACCGCGTAATCAGATTTCGGATGTTCCGGCTTTTCTTCAATAGAAATAATTCGTTCTCCTTGAAGTTCAGGTACTCCAAATCTTTTAGGGTCTAGCACTTCTTGAATCAGAATCTTAGCGCCAACCTTCTGCTGTTGGAAATTCTGAACGAATGGCGTAATGTCGTCTTCAAAGACATTATCACCTAAGATAACAACCATCTGATCTTCACCAACAAAATGTTCTGCTAGATCAAGTGCTTGAGCGATTCCACCAGCTTCATCCTGTACTTTATATGTGAAGGTCACTCCCATTTCTCTGCCACTACCAAGAAGGTTAACGACATCTCCCATATGGTCCTTACCTGTAACAATGAGAATATCCGTAATACCGGCTTGCTTGAGTTTATAGACAGAGTGAAAGATCATAGGGTATTTCCCTACAGGTAGAAGATGTTTATTAGTCACTTTTGTTAATGGAAATAGACGTGAACCAGTACCACCCGCCAAGATAATACCTTTCATATAGTCAAACCTCCCAATATATTATATAGAAATTTCTTTGCTCGTTAATTTGTAGTACTCATTCCCGTCATTCTTCAGAATTAATCCTATTCTATAATTCCCTTTCGGAAATTCCCCCTTTTGAAGTGTGATATTAAACCCTGAATTCCTATAATCCTTTATATTTTTATAATACTCAGTAACATCAGGTCTAGGAACTAGATTTGTTCCAATCTTGTATCCTTGCAATCTATTCTCTGGGACCAAAACAACATATGTCAATTGATTCTCACTCGATTCTTCTTTATTTATCGCCCACCCATTAATAATAAATTCATTTCTTGTTTGAACTATTTCATCCAATGCATATTCAATGTTTTTATCTTCCACTGGAATATCTACTATTTTAGACTTTTCTAATACCTCCAACTTGAAATCACGAATATATTTAGACAACCGGGCTGTTAAATTGTACTCTAATGTGATATCCGAGATTCGCAATGTTTCATTTGCAATTTTTTTACCAGAATCACAGACAGTTATATCAAATTTTGAAACATCTTCAATAGATTGACAAGTTCCATTTGTATTATCAAAATACATATCTTCATTGATGAATGAACCATTTCTGAAAACCACCAAATTATCTTCATTCCCATCACTCAATAAATTATTCCCCATAAAGAATGCTTCCTTTGGATCAATCCCCAACAAATGTAGCATTGTAGGCGCAATGTCGATTTCTCCCCCAAAGTCAGTAACCACTTCTGAAATTTGGGTCTCAGGAATATGGAATATAAGAGGTATTTGATTTAACATGAAAGTCTGATTTTCATTAACAAGATTTAACTGATTCACTTCTCCCAATGGAATACCCGAATCATGATCTCCATAAATAACAATTAATGAATTTTCATATAGGTTTCTAGATTTCAGGAATTCTATGAACTCACCCAATGCATAGTCCGCATAATTCGCTGAATGAAGATAATCTCCTAACAATGAATTTTCATACTCTCCTAGATTAAGTGTTTTATACTTTTCTGGTATTCTATTATAGGGAGTATGATTAGATAATGTAATTAAGAATGAAAAAAACTTGCCGTCTAAGTTATCTAACTTATTTGAAACTTGTCTAAAAAATGATTCATCCGATAAACCCCAACCAACAATTTCATCGACCACAAAATCATCAATAAAGGCCGATTGATTAAATCCATAGTTTTGGTGCATCTTCAATCTATTCCAATACCCTCCATCGTTTGGATGCGCTGAAAAGGATGTATAACCTTGTTCTTTAAGTAGCTTTGGTAACCCGGAGAATTGGTTATTCGCATATCTAGAACTTACCGCTCCATCACTTGTGGGATACAACGAAGCGAGCGCTAATAGTTCAGCATCTGATGTCCTACCGTTAAATGTCTGTTGGAATATATTATCAAAATAAATGGATTTGTCCAAGAAGCTGTTTAGAATGGGCGTTACTTCCTCCCCTTCAATTTCTAGACCTATCAGGAAGTGTTGTAACGATTCTTCTTGAATCACAATAACATTTTTACCCTTAGCAGATCCAAAGTATTTACCCTTTGGATCAAAGGATTCATTGGATGAATACCAATCTTTCACTTCATTAAATTTCTCTTCTGATAATTCGCTTTTATCTAATAACTTTACAATATATTTATTTATATCGTACACATGATAATTAAGTATACCGAGTTTCTTCACTATTAAAGGTTTATACATAGAACTACCATAGATGTTTTCTTTGTCTAACAATATATCATAAATCTTTATTGACACAAACAAGATACTTATTATAATCATTATAATGACAATGTTTCTTTTAAATCTTATTCGTAAATTAACTCTATTTAATAATAATAGTACTAATATCAAATCAAAAAAGTAGAATGCGTCACTTATTTTGGATATTGACAGAATTGTATCTATTAGACTAACAGCCTGATCTGCGTAAGCCATTGAGAATAAAGAAAGAACATCACCAAAAAAACGAAAATATAATAGATCACCCCATATTATTATACTTCCCAAAAAGTTAACAAATATCAAGATAGTATTTCTTAGAAATCTCTTTCTAATCAGAGATATTAAAAGACACAACAAAAAGACTGATGCAAAGGATGTGAAAATTGCAATTACGTCAAGCTCCATTTTGCTGGAAAATGAGTATGTAATAACCTTTAAAAATAAAGATAAAACAAACCATGGCAATATCCAGTCATTAAGACCAAGAAGTTTATTCCTGCAAGTTGAACCAGTTGTTCTCTCCATGTTTCCTCCTGATGTACTTTCAATTAATTATTATTACTCTACCTTAAATTCTCAGTTCCTAACAATCTAATTATACCATTTACTATTTTGACGACCTTCTACGATTACATTCATTTAACGGTATCGGTTATCTTTATTCATAATCCCATCCCGCCAAACCAGCAGATGATTCCAAGCGCTACAATACAATACTTGGTGAATAATAAGACACACCAAAAAGTATTTCTTTACATTAACAGTTCTGACGCACAAGGTGTAAGTAAGTGGATTTTTATGTTTTTCGACATACACTCCAAGATAAGTAATTGTTCTATATCTATTTGGAATTCCCACTTCTCAATACACTATTGTAATCATTACGTTCAGCAAGACTATAGTTAGAAGGAAAGGGTATTAATTCCTTATATCCTTATTAACAAGGACATTGGACCCAAGGTTACTTTTTAATTTCACCTTAAACTTTAAAGCCTGTTTCTCTACTAGATGCCACGATAGGAATGCAAAGATCAAAATTATTGGTGTGGAAATCATAAAATTAATAATCGGTGAAGATTGATTATTTAATTTCCATTGAACAATTTGCTGTATAGGAAATGCATAGATATATACCCCATAAGAAAAGTCTCCATATTTTGAAACTTTGCTAAATTTACCTTTACCATAATAACCAACAAATATAATCAAGTAAGAACCAAAAAATAGAAAGGCACCCTTAAAGTGTCCTAATTGCATCGTAATCACCAAAGTGAATAAGCAGATCCACGCCCATTTACGGTTTAGTTCAACTTTCTCACGGTATGAATATAATACAGCGCCCATCAAAAAGAATAGAGTTAGTTCCATCAAACTTCCCAACAAAAAGCCATGTACATTTGTATTCAAATATTGAACAGGCATTACATTATTCAAGACAAACACTAGTATAAATAGAAAAAGTACCCCCCTCTTTTTTGGAAGAGACCATAATAACCAACTATTGCTATCCCAATATAACATAGCACCTCATATGGGATTGTCCATATTGAACCATTTACCGCATTTGGGTATAAATTCTGTTCAAAGACACCTGGTAAACTAAACTGTACATCCATCAAGAAGGCATTGTTTATATAGCTCAAAGTAGAATGATTCTTAAAATATTCTGACAAAGGTATCGTTGTTAATAATGGACCTAAAACAATTACAGATAACAATGTGACCACCACTAAACCTGGAAATATCCTCAATAATCGGTTCTTTATAAATTGTGTTATACTTGAATTCTCAAAACTTCTGCTAACTAAAAATCCACTGATTACAAAAAATATAGCTACAGATATTCCACCCAAAGTCCATTGTCCTCCTGAAATCAAGGAGAAGATTTCCGTTTGCTGTCCAGTAAGCGGATAACTGTGAGATAGTATCACTGAAATAGCTGCAATCAATCTAATAAAATCTAAATTATTGGATCTACCTTTTAATTTATTAACTAGAAGCTCCTTATACATTAATCCATCTCCCAAACTATACAAAGATTTATTTCAATATCCTTTTAGCATAATAAAACACTTTATTTCTAACTTTAAATAAAAATGTTTTAAAACTCATTCCCTTAATTTTATAAATTACAGTTGGAGGCTTATTCAATAAATATTCAGCATCTTTAAATATCGATGCCATATTTATCTCGAATTTATTATTAAAATGCTTTTCTCTTACAATTAATAAATACTCATCAAATAACTTTTGTCTTTCTACATTATTAGTTATACTTGCTGGTATTCGATATAACGACGTTAGTTTTTCTACATATAAAAAGTCATATTTCAGGGCATATCTCAACCACAAATCCCAATCTTCCAAAACTTCCAGAGCAAGATCTATCCCACCCAGATCATCATAAATCTCTCTATTAAATAGGACCGTTTGTATCGGGAAATAATTGTGATGCATAAGAACAAGACGATTGAAGGGCTGTCTATGTTGAACATTATGAAACAATTCATTATAAACATATGGCTCTTTGGAGATGATTTCCGTGGGTACTTCAAAACTAATTGAATAGGCCGCTTTTTTCTTAGGATTCTTAAGTAATTGGTCAACCAAGACTTCAATATGATCCGCATAGAGTAGATCATCATCATCTAAAAAATTGAAGTATTGTCCACTCGCAGTCTCTAACGCTATATTGCCAACAACACATCTTCCCACTTTATCTTCAGAAGCTTTATAAACAATATTAAGGTCTGAAAACTCTCGAGTTATTAAACCTTCAGAAATTGCAGGACCATCTTCAACTACCACTACTTCAATGTTTTTATATGTTTGATTCCTTACACTAATTAAAGCTTCTCTCAATACGTTAGGTCTCCCACAAGTCCGGATCAATATCGATACTAAGGGAGTCTCTTCCGGTCTTTCATTAATATAGAATGCTCCTTCTCTAATAATTTCATAATCCCACAATTTGAAATTAGCTTTGAATTGGCTCTTTGTTTTTCTTTTCCAACTTCTAAATTTATATCCTTCTAAGGGGCTTCGTAATAGTCTTGTTATTATCTTCGTCTTATGATTATTAGAAGGACCCTTCACGAACATTAATCCGCTATACATTATTTGGCCTTTAATTATATCTTTTACATTTCCAAACTTATAACGAAGCATTAGGTTCATATAAGTACTGTTATAGAATTGGTTTGGTTTTACTTCTCCAGCACTCATATAGGTAAAGTGGTAGATTATACTTTTAGGTACGTAAATCAATTTATAACCATGAGCTCTGAATCTCCAACTAAGATCAACATCTTCACCGTACATAAATATTCTTTCATCAAACATGCCTATTTCCATGAAGTAATCTCTTCTTACTAGGCAACATGCCCCGCTAGACCAGCTTGTTTCCAACGTAACAGGATTATATACTTTAGGGTGTTCATATGGAAATTGTCGCGCTTCCCAAAGACCAGCATCCTTTGTGCTGCTTCCAACCGCCTTCATTAATTCCGTTATAGAGTCGGGTTCAAGTTCGGTATCAATATTTAAAAAGAAGACATAATCTTGTTCTGACTTTCTAACACCTAAATTATTTGCCTTTCCAAAACCCAAATTATTATCGGACTTAATAATTTGAAAACATCCAAATAAGTCTTTGTTGGAGTATTCTTCTGCTAAATTCACGGTTCTATCGGAAGAGTTATTATCAACCAATGTGATATAAATACTTCCCAAGTCATATTCAACAAGTTCTAAACTCTTTAGGCAATTCTCTATCCACATTTCGGAATTATAACTGACTAAAATAATATCAAGCTTCAACACTCTAGCACCCTCTTAACTTTGTTAGTGATAAAATTACTGTCTATTCTTGAAGAATTGGCCAAGATAACGAATGGGAGCAGTAAGCTTCCAGGATAAGGATCCCTTCAATTCCTTTAATTCTGATCTATAAGTATTTATCTCTTTGTCGTAGACTGCCTTTTCAGATTCAACTATATTTATTCGCTTCAAATAAGCATCAACTTTTCTTGAGTAATGGATATTTTCAAGCTTCGACTTATCTAATGCCTCTTGATAAACACCTATCTCACCTTGAATACTTTCAGTTTTTCTTCTAAGGATCAGTTCCACATATGGAGTAATATTCAAATCTATTCTCATTCTTAGCGTCAATAGTCTTTGAATAGTTTTTGAATTAATATTCAAAAACAATTGAGGATCTTCACCGGTCGATAGAAAAAGGGATTCCCCCTTTTCCTCCAATTGAATAATATTATCGTTATAGGTTATATCCTTCACATTGTAATCTAAGGTGTAACTTGAATCCGTTTCAGATATCTCATGAATTTGAATGGACTCAAAACAGATTACCCCTGGCCGTTCTAGAAGATCGATCCGAAGTGGAAATTCATTGGAATAATTAGAATCCAGAATAAAACTAACCTCCATTATGCCTGAAGATCTAGCACATACCTTAGAGATTATATTATCTTCCGAATATCCCCTCTCACTTGGAAAAAACAACTTCATATTAATCATACTTTGTTCCAATAAATTAGTCACTTTGTTCAAAGAATGTACTTCCTTTACATATCTCCCAAAAAAACCAGCCTTATACCAATCTCCATTGACATAGAGCTGAAAATGCTCTTCTTCCATTATTAAAAATATATCCTTGAGTTCTGAATCTATTTCAAACTTGATTAATATATCTTCAAAGCTAATTAAAGGTTCAATATAATTGTTATATTTCACCCAAAAGGCATATATACTACGAAAAAGGATGTACTTAATAGGTATTTTGAAAGGGAATACCCACTCACAATCCAACAATACATTAGTTCCACGTTCTGTAAAAAACACATTATCAAAGATAAAGTCAACATTCGCAGGGTGTACACATAGTTCATTTTTTAATAATAGGCCTTGTCCAAATATTGTATTGAATTCCTCAGAAGATATAAAGTCTTCCCTATCAGCTGGTTTCAATCCAGTTAATAGATCATTAAAGGATTCCAGAAGTTTGATAAAGCCTACTAAATTACCGTTTAATACCTCGGTTAATAATCTTTGATCCCAGCTTGTACCCTGTATAAAGTCATATACTAGGCATCCATCGATAATCTCCCCAGTCAAGACTTCAATATTTTGATAAACGTCTTTAAGTAAAAGACTATTGTCGTGTATAGCTTTTATATGATTAATTGCCTCACCTGTTAACGGTATCTTTTTCACTTTCGTTACAGAACCATTTTGATAATGAATCGTAGCAATTTGAAATTGTGTTTTTCTTTCTCTATTATATTTAGAATATATAACCTTATTGCTCATTGTTTTCACCTGCTCCATTCTTCTCACAAAGAACTAAAAATGAATTAGCAAAGAAGGGGAACTGTCCATTTTTTATTATGTTTGAATATACCAAGGATTCATTAAACAGCTTCAGACGGTCCATATCATAGTTTGGTGATTCTCCATTAAATCCAACACCTGGAAGAGATTCATCGGAATAAACTTGCTTAGGCATTTTATAATCAGGAAAAGGGTAATGAAATTCCAATTTGCTAAAGCCGCAACTATAAAGTAGGTCTTCCAACTCTATTTTACCAAAGGTTTTAGCTTTTGCGTCTCGCGGATAACCTTCTAAACCATCAAAAAATATTCCTGTATGATCTTCCCTAGCACCCGCCCAATACTTAAGACCAAATTTATTCTCAATAGCCAAAATCAATGTGCCCTTAGGGGCTAATGTGTTGAATATCTTTCCCAGAAAGGTTGAAAATGGCTTGCTACCCTGGGTGAACTGCTCAGCATATTCGAGAACCCCTATTAAGGAAACATAATCATAGGTATTATCAGCTAATGGAACATCGTTTAAATTTCCAACAATCACTTCAAGATTATCACAATTTTTATGTCTCTCAGCTAAAATCTTAGCTCTTTGCAAGGATAATTCAATAGAAGTCACTTGCGATGATTTTTCGCAAAGCAGACCAGTTAAAGCCCCACAACCTGCTCCGATTTCAAGTGTTTTACTACCCTGAGAGAACTCCATCCATTCCAGTAGATTCCTTCTTGTTGGAGATAAATGATAAAGAACTGCCCAGCGATCCTCCATACGAAGAAGTTTGTCAATATCTAAGCCCTTTTTAAGATACTCAAATATTTCATTCTCGACAGTACCGTCACTATATAAATCTTGTCCTGAATAGTAATCAAGATTAACGCTCACATTTCCAATCTCCACTATTATCCTCCATACTCGGTTTATTTATTTTAACTTCTTTAATTCCACACTGGAGTTCACATCAAAAAAACCAACCGTATTTTTTTCGGAAATTACAATTAAGTTCAGCACATCATATAAGCGATGATAGATCTGCAGTTCACCCAATTCGTATCCTGTACACCCTAGTGATATCAGATATTCTCCATTTTGTAGCGGTAGCTTTTGTTCAAAAGAAATCTCGTATATACTTCCTTCAATTGCAGATCCGGTATTCACACTCTCAAACAAAGTGTTAGTTCCAGTTAAATCATTTCCCTTAACATCTTTGATAGTGTACGCAAATATTGGAGATTGAACCTCTACAGCGAATTTAACTCTTAATTTAATTTGAAACAGTTGATTTTTGACGACATTTGTTACAATTTGATCATCCAGATTAAACACACCATAATCATAGATTTCAGCCTTTTTATTTCCGTATTCAACATGATTAGGATTTTTATTAGGAATTCTGTTAATCCATTCTGCATTATTATAATCATCAACAGAAGTAATATCTTCTTGCTTGACATCTTTATAATATGAATCGCTAACTATTTTTTTATAGAGGTCGACCATTTCCTTTGATGGTCCCTCTGCAATAAACTCACCTTCATGCAATAATATTGATCGATTACAGTATTTTATAATACTTCCCATATCATGACTCACAAACAAAATAGTTTTTCCCTTTTCGGCAAATTCCTCAAACTTATTGTAGCATTTACTTTGAAAGAAAATGTCCCCTACAGATAACGCTTCATCTACTATTAGGATATCAGGGTCCACATTTATAGCCACTGAAAATGCTAGTCGTGCAAACATACCGCTACTATATGTCTTTACAGGCTGGTTTATAAAATCTCCTATATCTGCGAAATCGATAATGCTCTGCAGCTTCCCTTGCATCTCGTCACTTGGATAGCCCATCATAGTACCTTGAAGATATATATTCTCCAAACCAGTAAATTCGGGATTAAAGCCTGCTCCTAACTCAAGTAGGGCAGAAATTCTACCATGACTACTAATCTCACCCGTAGTCGGATACAAAACACCTGTAATTATCTTCAAGAGAGTCGATTTGCCTGAACCATTTTTCCCTATTAGTCCAATTGTTTCACCCTTAAACACATCAAAATTGATATTGTTCAGAGCATAGTGTTCCTTATGATACTTTTTCCCGGTTATATTCAACGACTCTTTCAGTCTGTAAATCGGTTTTTCATATAATTTATATACCTTTTTTAAATTCACAACAGATATTACCTTTTCCATTATTACTGCCCCCTATAATACATCTGAAAAGTGGGATTTCAATCTCTTATTAACAAATATGCCCAGCAAAAACAAAAGAACACTAACCAACCAAAAATAAGCTGCATACAATGGTTTCTCCGTGAACCAATGATGATATAAAAAGGAATCTCTAAATCCATCAATGATATATACCATAGGATTCAATTGAAAGAAATTAGCTAAAAATTTTGGTGCGTCATCAGTATTCCACACTATAGGAGTAAACCAAAAGCCGAATTGTAGTATTATACCTATTATCTGATTAAGATCCTTGAAAAATACTGATACAGTAGATGTTAATAGTGTGAGACCCATACATAAAAAAATAAGGCATACTAAATAATAAAATATTTGTAGATTATATAACGAGAATGACCCTCCATATAATAAATATGTTGAAATTAAAATTACAATAAAAAAGGTATTAATAAGAGATATAGAAAGCAATTTAACAAAGGGTAACACATTTATATTAAAAACAACTTTCTTCACTAAATAGCTATATTCAACAAATACATTCGTAACACCACTTAAGGCTTCGGAAAAATAGAACCAAGGCACAATACCCATCATAAACCATAATATAAAGGGAATGTCTTTAATGTTAGAAGTTTTGAAACCAATCTCAAAAACAAACCAATAGACACCAATCGTTAATAAAGGCGAAAGAATAGCCCAAAATATACCAAAAAACGAACCGGAGAATCTTGATTTAAAGTCATTTTTGGCAAGCTGTAGTATCATGCTTCTTGAGCGGTATATGTCAGAAAAAAAGTAAATAAGATATTTCTTTCCAATGGCTTTCAGTATTAACGCAATCATCGAGAAATATATAACTGATAGCACGATGATAAAGACAAACTTTAATCCCCCACCTTGTATTACCCCTGAAATAAATTGTAAGTCTCTAGGAGAAGGTTCTTGAAATTTGTAAATATATAGTAAACTTAAAACGCTACTCAACAAAATAAAAATTACTAACTTCATTTTTCTAATCTGAATCATATTTCTAAATTTCATCCATATACCCCTTTGATAAAATACGCAATTGGAATTTAAAACCAATTTATAATTAGTATTCTGTATTATTTGCAACCCTTATGCTAAAATATTGTTCATATCTACACATAAAGGAGATTGAAAACTTTGTCTAAACAAGTATACGGTAAACAGGCTAAAAGGTCGATAGATGTTGCCAAATTACCACTATTATCATGGGTTCTCATTGTTTCTATCATTCTATATTTAGCTTGGACACCCTTTCAAGTAGCCCTATTTAACGGACAGACACTGAGCTTTGAGAGTCCAATCATGTGGGCGTCTGTGCTGGCTTGTGTGATCCTGTTCATCTGGATTGCTAAAGACTACAAGTCGATTGAATTCGATAATCAACGAGATTGGATGGCCATTTGGGTATTATTGCTACCTATTACATTTGCACTTGCTCTCTTCAATGCTGCCTCACATGCGTTAGCGATGAATATGGTCATTATACATTGTTCTTATGCGATCATGTTCATCATTGGATTGTTCTTATTGCGGGACAGACGAGCTAACCAAGTGATCCAAACGGCGATCATGACGATTTCCTATTTCATTATAGGATTCGGATTCCTTCATTGGTTCGGACAAGGTACTTTTGCAGGAAAGCTAGTTACCTGGTTCTCTAGTGGGGTATTAAATGGGATCTATACGGATGCTGTAATGACGGACTCGAACGGATTACGTCTGACATCGGTGTTCCAGTATGCTAACACGTATGCTGCCTTTCTAATGGCTTTCTTATTCGCTGCGGTGTTCTTCTTAATAAAGTCCAAGACATGGGTGGGTCAAGTGATTCACGGATTCATGTTAGTACCGATCATTGTATCTATATTATTAACGCTTTCCCGTGGTGGATTAGTTATGCTACCCGTGGTATTCGTTCTACTCTTATTGTTCTTGAAGCCAGCCAAACAGATTCTGTGGGTTGTGTACACAGTTATTGCTGGAGTCGCATCCCTACTGATCTCAAAGTCAGTAACCGATCTAGGACTGCATCTGAACAAGAGTTATGAAGGCGGTATGGCTGCAAAGGCCTGGGGAACTTTACTAGCCACTTCGGCAGTTGTCGCTATATTCGCTTGGTTGTTACAACGGTGGTTCCTTCCACTGCTAGAACGTAGTCTTCAATCTTGGTCGAATCGTAAGACTTCCAATCTATGGATTCCTCTAGGATCTGTCATCATTGTTGGTGCACTTGCTTTTCTATTTATTGGGACAGGGGCACGCAATATTCTTCCTGAGAATATGAGTACTCGTCTAGATAATATTAACTTTCAACAGCATAGTGTTCTGGAACGTTTAACATTTTATAAAGATGCGATAAAGGTCGTTAAAGATTATCCTGTACTGGGTGCGGGTGGTGGTGCTTGGGGTTCATTATATGAGAAGTATCAGAATAACCCTTATACGAGTCGCCAGGCTCATAACTTCTTCCTTCAGTATCTGATTGAGGTGGGAATTCTTGGATTTGTTATATTCATGTCGTTCCTGATCTTTATATTCTATAAATATATTCGTTTGTACATGAAGACAGATGAGGATGGACGTGAATCTCATTTCTTATATCTTATTCTCGCATTATCTATTCTTATACACAGCATCTTAGATTTCAATATGAGTTACATGTATATCGGTATTCTTGTCTACCTTGGACTTGGTGGTATGGCTTCAGTGATGGAGAGTCAACCCATGCGTCTAACACAACTTCGCTTACGTGGTAGTGGTCCTAGTATCTTATATAGTCTAGTGATAGGGATATGTGGGGTCGTCGTATTATTCACTTCATTCCGCTACGCTCAAGCTAGTAACAGCGGGTTAGATGCTAGAAAAGTAGTACAGACAAGTACATCGTATGAAGAGATTAAGGCCCCACTGGATAAAGATCTGAGCTTACGCAAGAATCATCCAGATTCCGTATTGTTGTTAGCTAATCTATATCTTGAAGTGCACTCTCAGTCACAGAACGAAGACTTCTACCAAGAGGCATACCATCTGATTGATGAAGCACTTAAGGATGAGCCTTATAATAAAGGAATGATTAATCAATTCATTGCTTTGCATGAACTTAAAGGTAAGCAAGCAGAAGCATTCGATCTATTGCTAACGAATTCTCCTAATTTCAATTGGGATATCGAATGGTATGAGCGCATTATTGTACAAGCGCATCAACTGGGTATGGGTGCTATTGGTAACCAGGATACCGCTTCTAGGGATAAATATTTCAATGCAGGGATTGAAGCGTACAATAAGGTACAGGCTGGGCTAGTTCATCTATCTACACTCCCTGAAGGACAAATGGCTGGTCGTCCTTTTGCGAATACACCTGCAATGATTCTGAATACGGGGAAAATGCAGTTCCTGCTTAATCAACCTGAATTAGCTTCAGATGTCTTGAAGTTAGGACTAGTGGAAGACTTAACTGATCCGCTCAGCCGTGAAATCTCACGTTGGTATGTTGCTTCCTTAATGAAGCAAGGATTGAATGATCAAGCCGTATTGGATCGATTGATTCAGATTGATCCTACGGAGAAAGAACAGATTGATACGATTGTGAAGAACACGAACGATTAATAGTTATATTGCTGAATCGACAAGAGCAGCCATCCTAGGGGTGGCTGCTCTTGTCTTCACTACACATATAATATATTATAATTGCTCTGCTTGATGGATCATCTGCTTCATATATGTTAACAATTCTTCTCTTAGCTCGTGACGTTGTAACGCATAGTGGATGGAAGTCTCGATAAATCCGAGCTTCTCTCCCACATCATGTCTCTGACCCTCGAAATGGTATGCGATGATTCGCTCCAGCTCGCCAAGACGTGAAATGGCGTCCGTCAATTGGATCTCGCCGTTCACACCCGCATGATGCTCTCCAAGTATCTCAAATATCTGCGGTGTGAGAATATAGCGCCCCATGATAGCTAAGTTCGATGGAGCAATCTCTTGTCTCGGTTTCTCTACCAATCGATTAGCTTGGTAGACTCTATCGTCTAATAACGAGCCATCGACAATCCCATACCTAGAAACTTCATGCCATGGTACAGGTTGGACACCAACAACGGACGATTGGTATTGTTCATATACATTGATCATTTGCTTGAGACAGGGTTGTTGCGCCTCTACAATATCATCCCCAAGTAAGACGGCAAAAGGCTCATCTCCTATGAACTTACGTGCACACCAAATGGCATGTCCTAGTCCCTTCGGTTCTTTCTGGCGGATATAATGAATGTCTGCCATCTCCGATGACTTGCGAACTTCATTGAGTAGATCCCACTTCCCTTTCGATTCAAGATTATGCTCTAATTCGAAGGAATAATCGAAATGGTCCTCGATCGCTCGTTTGCCTTTTCCTGTGACGATGATAATGTCTTCGATTCCCGAGGCAACCGCCTCTTCCACAATATACTGAATGGTAGGCTTATCCACGATCGGCAGCATTTCCTTCGGCATGGCCTTGGTAGCAGGTAAGAATCGCGTTCCTAAGCCTGCAGCTGGTATAATGGCTTTACGAATCTTCATTCACATGAGTCTCCTTGTCTAACATTCTCAAAAAAGATATGTTTCTAGATTCCTATGTAATAATAGTAACAAAAAAACTCACGAAAGACTATCTAGCATACTCTAGTTCTAATTCCACCTCGAAACTTGCTATCAGAACAGACGGTTTCATTTGTAGTGCTTTGGCTAGAGAGACAATGATCAGTAACGAGGGCGCCTTCTCCCCATTCTCCAATTCACTAATGTAAGACCGATCAACACGAGAATATAGGTTGAGTTGCTCTTGGGTTAGCTGAATCTCTTTACGCGCTTTACGTAGTGCTCTACCAAATGCGACAAGCTCCATACATTTCACTTCATTATTTGACAACTCAAAAAACCCCTTAAGTGTAGTTAATGACATCATATGTTGTAAGGGTATGTATTATCCGTAGGCTATTGCCTACATTTATTGTGTTGTGATAGGATACAAATATTAGAACATTTAGTGTTCGACTGGTATTGTACATCACAAAGTTAGGAATATACCACACCTATATTACTATAATTAAGAGACAAGGGGACTCCTATGATTAGAGACACCAACGGTTCAAATGGAACTTCGAATCTACTTACCCATTACCAGCATTACAATGAACTTTCCAATTCCTATATGAAAATGGGTCTGATATTTCTAGAAGAGGGTCTCATGCAGCCATGTTTAGTATTGGGTCATATGTCCATAAAGGTGATGCTCGATGGCATCTATCTTCATCTAAACGAAATGACTAGTTCTCTCATTCCTATCTCCTTCGATACATTACTACTATTTGCTAGTGAACAAAGAATCGTCGATACAGAAACAGCCATATTCCTAAATGAAATCTATTTTCTAATTAATCAGAATTATCCATCCAATACACTGGAGTTGGAGCAGGCACACGTCACGTTACTTATGGATAGAATCCAAGAGATCATAGGTACGTTGTCGGTAGAATTACACAAGTAACTCCTTATTTCTACAATACATATAAAAAGGATGATTCACCCTTCTTCCGAGGATGAATCATCCTTTCTTCAAATCCAGAACATACTTGCGTGTGTATTACTTCACCAATTGTCCTCGCGTAACGCCCAGCTGATTGGTTGCCTTCAACGTACGCCATACTTGCGAACCACTAATCTCACCACGTAATGCTCTTGTATATAGATCAATAACTTCACCCACTTGTTCAGGTGTTTCTTCTAGGAACTCAATCCGGTATGTGGACACGCCTAGCTCCATGAAATCGCTAAGATACTCAGCACCAGACTGCTCAATCGCATTATATACGGTATTACGACAACCTTCATCTACACGAACAGGATGGGACATACCGATCCGATCTTGTAGAGAGATATGGTGCTCTTCGCAAGGACGACCACAATTCGTAAAGTCCGTACCTTCACTTAGGAAGGTGCAATACACACAATGTTCGGTATGGAACATTGGTAAATGCTGATGGATAACAATCTCCATCTTCGATGTATCTGCACGCCCAAGCATATCGACCATTTGCTGAATATTCAGGTCATATGAAGGTGTGATCATATCGCAACCTGCTTGGATGAACAGATCTGCTGCTTTATGATTGGCGATATTCAATGAGAAATCACCAATCAGTTGCGGATGCTGTGCATCCGGATGTTCTTGACGATGGCGCAGGTAGAAGTATAGTGCACCTGTGTTACGCACTAACACCGCATCAGGCTGTAAGCGAAGAATGTTATTGTGATAACCATTCTCTCCTGGCATATGGATGCGTGGCGTAGCCAACGCAATCTTAGCGCCAGCCGCACGCACGGCTTCCACCGCTGCGGGGAACTGCTTAATGAATTCGAAGTCGGCGTAGATCATCCCTACGCCTGCTTCGAGCGCAGCCTCCACTTGTGGCAGGCTGCGGCACAGCGCGGTGAGCTCTGCTGCACCACGCTCCACAGGACGCGATGCGCTCGGCGCTACCGCATCGTCGTACACCCCGATCGCCCGTTTCACGTATACGGGCGGTTTCGGACGCTCGCCAGCAAGCAAGTCCACCGCACGGCGGCGGATGCTGTTCAGCTCGCGCATAGGCACGATGACGTCTCCTTGCAGTTCGACATCCAGCTTCTCCAGCTGGAAGACAGTCCCGCCTAAGCGGCCAAATTGTTCTTCCAGCAAAGCATAATCCATCGGACGCTTCTGTGCCGCTTCCAATTCCATCTCAGAATCCACACGAACCGTTGTACCTTTGTCTATATCTGTCCAGGTTGTGGTTAATAGCCCACCCACATGACCTACGACCTTCACTTGAACAGGGAATACTCGGTATGGCTTCTCCGTCTCAAATGTCTGGCGCAGACGCTTATCTAATGCAGGATCATTCGTCTTCCAGATGCGATCTCCCACATGTAATTTGTGTAGATTAACATCATTACGACCAGGGATAATGTCAATGATCCAACCTTCTCCCGCTTCACCTTCAATCTTCACGCCTTTACGACGAATGTCGTAGACACGTCCACCCTCTTCTTTCTTCGTAGGGTCCCCTGCGTCGAACACAATACCGTCTCCCCGCTTCAGCGGTGCATCAATACGACACACTACGCCATCACGTAGAATCTGCTCCACCCGGCCCATATACACACCGCGGCTCTTAGGATACGTACCTTCCACCAGCTTCTTGTTGTTCGTACCATCTAAGAAGCCATGTGTTAGACCCCGTGAGAAACTCTGTTCAAGCTCCCGAATCTCTTCCTTACTCGGTGGTGTTGAATCCCCTTCGAAATAACGATCAATGGCTTTACGATACTTACTCACGACATTCGCCACATATTCTGGCGTCTTGAGACGTCCTTCTATCTTAAAAGAAGTCACGCCCGCTTCTATTAATTCCGGCATAATATCTATGGCAGCTAGATCTTTGGGTGATAGCAAGTAAGATATATCCCCCATTGGCTTCTGCACGCCATCCACCATCAAGTCATATGGCAAACGGCAAGCCTGTGCACATTCACCACGGTTGGCTGAACGACCGCCCCACATCTCAGATGTCAGACATTGTCCCGAGTAAGAGACACACAAGGCACCATGCACGAATACTTCCATCGGCAATTTCGCTTGATCCCCGATCTTCTTGATCTGCTTCAAGTTGTTCTCTCGACCTAGCACCACTCTCTCTAGATCCCATGGCTTCGTAAATTCAACGGCCTCTGGTGACGTAATTGTCATCTGCGTTGATCCGTGAATCGGGAAATCTGGCGAGATCTCACGGATCATCTTCACAAGACCCAGATCTTGTACGATCACCGCATCGACACCTGCATCCACGCAAGCATCAATAAGCTCCTTCGCATCCTCCAACTCATTCTCAAACACCAGTATATTGAACGTTAGGAACCCCTTAACGCCATAGCTATGAAGAAATGCCATGATCTCTGGTAACTCCATCATTCGGAAGTTATTGGCACGTGCGCGGGCATTGAATTTCTCCACTCCAAAAAAAACAGCATCTGCTCCATTCGCAACCGCCGCTCTCATACAATCCCAATCACCTGCTGGCGCCAGTAACTCGACGTCTCTTCTGTGTAAACCTTGCTTCATTCTATATATCCTCCCAAATTAGCCTCACGGCCAATGAACTTGTTCCCTATCATAACTAGCGCTTAACGCTATAACTTATCTATTGTAGCAAATATCATAGCAGGCATCTACTATTCCTATTCATTACGCCAAAAAAAGGGTCCGATCATTATGAGCGGACCCTTCTACTTGGATATCAAAGAAGTAAGACTTAAAATTAGTTAATCCTCAATATAATCATTTAAAACCTCAATAAGTTCATATACTGTTGTTACTGGATTTGAATTACAAAAATCATGATACCCTTTTGCATCAAATTGAAACTTTCTTAGCTTCTTAGCTCTTTTTATCGCTTGTTCTTGTTTATCCTTGAGTAACTCATAAATATCTTTTTGGTTCTTCTCATACTTTCTTCCAAGTTCTAGTGATAATTTCTCGCTGTATTGATCTCTAGACATTGCTGAATCATAATAGTTATAGTGCAATAAATACCACAGTTCAAACGATTCATTTGTAACAGCATATTTAATACCGCTACTATCACAGAGATTAATAGCTCGTTGGAAATTCCTTATCGGAAAACTATCTCTGTCAAACACTACCCATACTTGAACATAAGGTTTACCTAGTTTTTCTGCGGCAGACTTCCTTCGGATAGCCTCCATTACTAGGCTATCCGTGTTTTTCCCCTCACCGAATATATCTACCTCTATGATGTCCCTTTTGACAGGAAACTTATAGAAGTAATTAGGTTCTGTTCTCTCGCCTTCACATACAATGAGGAATGTCTCCCTCAGATCTTTAGTTCCAATTTTTTTGCTATTTTGGCTCCGACTGAAAAATTCATGGGTTCTCATCATTTCCCTCCAAAGCTCTTTGCCAGGAACGAAATTTTGGGATAGCCCCATATTTCCCTAACAAATAATCTTTAGCATATGTTGCATCTTTTCTAATCTTCTTGCTATCATCATCGCGAAAATCAGCTAAGGAGAATAATTCAGATGAACCTTTATCGTCCTTCTCCACAAACCAGAGTTGATCACGCCTAAATAGTTTATTACTTAAATTTGTAACATCATGTGTAGCATAGATCAGTTGGGCATTACTTTTATTGGTATCATAAGAATTAAACAATTCAACAATTTGCTTAGTCATAAGTGGATGCATTTTGGCATCCAGCTCGTCGATTACCATCACTCCGCCATTCTCCAATTTTTCAATGATTGGACCAGCTAACGCTAATAGCTTTTTAGTTCCTTCGGACTCCGATTCATCGACCTTAAACATTTCATAGCCAACTTCATTTTCATTTTCATCATATTTTCTTCTACTGCTGAATAATACCTCTGATGACCACTTACTCCCAAAATTTTTACTGAGGATTTCTTTCAATAATAGATCTTTTCGGAGATTTATATTTGCTTCAATTTTTTCCACAATCAAATCTTCAATTCCAACATCGGCCGCTTGAAGTAATTTAATAATTTTATTCTTGTTGCTTTCCTTCTCAAGCATTTTTGATGTATGCCTCATCGTACTGTTTGCAACACCAGACATAAAGGTGAATTCTTCAAACCATTGTTGTATTTCTTGTGAGATTAATCCATTAAAGTTTGCTACAACAGAGAGAAATAACGCATTATGTCTTGTTTTATCCTCTAGACCTGAGCCTTCATCGTAAAAATCATTCTTTTTAGGGATATCAATTTTTCCTTTATCTCTGGAAAACAACTTGATTTCTTTACCCTTTCCATCTAACCGTTTACGATATAACCATTCATCATGTATGTGGGTAGTATCTACACTAAATCCATATCGGTACCATTGACCACTCTGAATGATCTCTATCTCAAAAATAGTTGGTAACTTTTCTGTTAGTGTGCTCAAACGAAATGGAGTAACATCAATATCCTCCGTTGCGTTTGATTCTTTGGATGAATTAAGGACTAGCTCCTTCATAACTCCCATTGCTTTTAAAATATTACTTTTCCCGCTTGCATTCGCTCCATATATAACTGCTGACTTCAATAATTTTAGTTGATCCACTTCAAATGTATGAGTATCTTCGTGTTCTGTAAGTGGTGCAGACTCCAAATCTAAACTTACTCCAGTCATGAAAGACAAATAATTTTGTACATTAAATCTAACGAGCATATCATGCGCCCCCTTCTCATTAAACTATCACTATTATATACCTTAGAGCGATAATTATACAGTATGATGAGGAATTATCACACAGATGGGCAAAATCCACGAATCTCATTGTCATATGTAAGATTCATTCCCCAACCACTTATACCTTTATCTCCACCGCATAGGTTTTATCCTCAATACTACAAATGACAGTATTCTTTGATTTCTTATACTAGTTCATTGTAGAATCCTCTAAAACATTTAACCATTTCTTCATAGGAGCTATCCCTATTCGCTGATATCAATACTCGTCCACCTTGGAATTGGTAATCTAGTATTGAATCCTCGAATTTATCAATTAGAAATATTGATTCATGCATGCTTCTCAAGTATCACTTCAAACCACAAGACTGCCGACCGTCATCGTTATTGTATGCAATCCATTTTTCGGTTATATATTATCTATATTATGTATGAATGACAGAAATCCCTTGATATAGCTAAATTTACTCTGTACGACTAACATTGTACACTTAATAAGACACCTTGCTGCAGCTGCAGCAAGGTGTCTTATTAAGCGATACTGTTTACGTGTTGTTCCTTATGATCTTAACTAAGCCATCCTAATACCATGGCATAATCTGAGTACAGAAATACCAACAAACTCACTACGCTAAATCCGATAGCGAAGAGGTTCTTCTTAGGTTGAGTTACTAAGCGCACGACCCCGATAAAGATAAGTATCGTGAACAAAATCATAAATATATCAAACACATGAAATTTAGATACAGTCTCAGCAGCCTCTGCTAACAGCATACATTTGTACCTCCCCTATGTAAGTTCACACATTTTACTTATTTACATCTATGTATCTATGTTATCCTGCGAACCCAGCTTATGCAAGTCTTTAATACGAAAAAAATTAGATTTTTACATTTATATATGACAAAACGCATTGAAAATTTCAACCGGTCCGATCCAACTTGCGATTCGAGTTCTTGTTTGAATTGTAACAGCAACATCTAATTTACTCCAACACCACTTTTCCACGTTTGCGCCACTATTAACTGTTGTTTGTGCAACTAATTCTGC
>NZ_JBITNB010000004.1:49842-100965 GCF_054373195.1 Paenibacillus sp. CMAA1364
TGCGCCACTATTAACTGTTGTTTGTGCAACTAATTCTGCCTTTCCCACCATTTAGCTAAAATTAACTGCACTTTATGCAACTATTCGGCTGGGGTGCGGATGTGGTGTATTCTGGGGTGCGGGTGTGATGTATTCTGGGGGACGGGTGTGGTATATTCTGGTGTGCTCTGCTTGTGGAGAACGGCGAGTTCTTCACCTGCCCTTCTAGCTCTATCACGCCAATCATCCCAACACACAACAAAGACCAGCTACTAGAGCTGGTCCATGGAATCCGTCTATTACCTAACTAATCAAATACTTCAGACTAACTTTGTACTAATAATTCCTTACTGCGCTCGGTATCCCGTTCAAGGACAGGCTTCAAATATTGGCCGGTGTATGACTTCTCCACCTTCACAATTTGTTCTGGTGTCCCTGTTGTTAAGATCGTACCTCCACCACTACCGCCTTCTGGACCAAGATCTATGACATAATCTGCTGTCTTGATCACATCTAGATTATGTTCAATGACAAGAACAGTCTCTCCTGAATCGACTAAGCGATGGAGAACAGTCAGCAATCGCCCAATATCGTCTACGTGCAGTCCAGTTGTCGGCTCGTCTAGAATGTACATCGTCTTGCCCGTACTACGTCGGTATAGTTCAGAGGCTAACTTCACGCGTTGCGCTTCACCACCAGACAGTGTTGTTGCAGGCTGTCCCATATGCACATACCCAAGTCCTACATCAAGTAAGGTCTGCAATTTACGATGAATACGAGGAACGTTCTTGAAGAATTCAGTCGCATCTTCAATCGTCATCTCTAACACTTCTGCAATATTTCTGTTCTTATATTTCACTTCTAACGTTTCACGATTATAGCGTTTGCCTTTGCATATTTCACAAGGGACGTAGATATCAGGTAAGAAATGCATCTCAATCTTAATGATGCCGTCTCCACGACAAGCTTCACAGCGGCCACCTTTTACGTTAAAGCTAAATCGTCCCTTTTTATAACCTCGAATCTTCGCTTCATTCGTCTGTGCATAAATGTCACGGATGTCATCGAATACACCAGTGTACGTTGCTGGGTTAGATCGTGGCGTTCTACCAATAGGTGATTGATCAATATCAATGACTTTATCCAAATGCTCTAATCCATTGATCTCTTTATGCTTACCTGGACGCACCTTCATCGCACCGTTCAACTCACGAGCTAATTTTTTATATAGAATCTCATTAATAAGTGTAGATTTACCCGATCCCGATACACCCGTTACTGCGGTGAATACACCCAATGGAATTTTCACATTAACATTCTTAAGGTTATTCTCTTTGGCACCCTTAATCTCGATCCAACGATCATTTGGCTTCCTACGCTTCGTATTCACAGGAATGAACTTACGACCGCTCAGATACTGCCCTGTTAATGAGTTGGGATTATTCATAACTTCTTGCGGCGTTCCTTGGGCAATGACTTGACCTCCATGAATACCTGCTCCAGGTCCAATATCTATGATATAGTCCGCAGCCATCATCGTATCTTCATCATGCTCAACGACAATAAGTGTATTCCCTAGATCACGCATATGTCCAAGTGTAGCAATTAATCGATCATTATCCCGTTGATGTAGACCAATGCTTGGCTCGTCCAGAATATAGAGAACACCCATTAAGCTTGATCCAATCTGTGTGGCCAGTCGAATACGTTGTGCTTCACCGCCCGATAGCGTTCCCGCTGCACGACTTAATGATAAATAATCCAGTCCTACATTGATCAAGAAGCCTAGTCTACTATTAATCTCCTTCAAGATCATATTCGCTATGGCTGTTTCCTTTTCGCTCAACACCAGGCTATGAAACAGGTTCATCGCATCACCTATCGAAAGACTAGTGACATCAGCAATATTGTGATTGTCTACCGTCACAGCTAAGACTTCCTTCTTCAGTCGATGCCCCTTACATACCTCACAAGGCTTTGCACTCATGAATCCTTCAATAAATTCGCGGATACCATCTGAAGCTGTCTCACGATAACGACGTTCTAGATTAGGGATAACTCCTTCAAAAACGACCAGCGCTTCTTTACGTTGACCGAAATCATTCTCGTATTTGAAACGAATTTTCTCTCCACCTGTTCCGTGAAGTAACTTATTCATTTGATCTGATGTTAACTCACTAACTGGAACATTCTGTGCAATCTCGAAATGTTCACATACCGATTTCAGAAACTGTGGGTAATAGTTCGATGTGCTTCCCGTCCAAGCTAGAAATGCGCCATCCTCAATCGACTTGCTCATGTCAGGAAGAAGCAGTTCTTGATCGACGATCATCTTCACACCCAGTCCATCACATGATGTACATGCGCCAAAGGGACTGTTGAACGAGAACATACGTGGTGATAATTCATCCATACTGAATCCACATATTGGACATGCGAAGTTAGAACTGAATCTCAGTTCTTCCTGTTCCATCACATCAACCAATAGCTGACCATCAGAAATCTTCAGTGCGGTCTCAATCGAATCTGCCAATCGTGACTCTATATCCTCTTTGATCACTATGCGATCCACAACGACTTCGATTGTATGTTTCTTATTCTTCTCCAGTTCAATATCTTCGGATAGTTCACGAAGTTCACCATCTACTCGAACACGTACGAATCCTTGTTTACTAATATCGGAGAAGATGGTCTTGTGCTCACCTTTTCGTCCAGATATGACAGGTGCAAGTAACTGTATCTTTGTCTTCTCTGGATATTGCATAATACGGTCAACCATCTGTTCTACCGTTTGAGATGTAATCTCCACACCATGTGTTGGGCAATGCGGATGACCTACACGCGCGAATAGTAATCTCAAATAGTCATAGATCTCCGTAACCGTCCCAACGGTTGAACGTGGATTTCGACTGGTTGTCTTTTGATCAATGGAAATGGCTGGTGACAACCCTTCAATGGAATCGACATCAGGCTTCTCCATCTGACCTAAGAATTGACGAGCATATGCGGAGAGGGACTCGACATACCGTCGTTGACCCTCGGCATATATCGTATCGAACGCAAGCGAAGATTTACCCGAACCACTAAGACCGGTTAATACAACAAAACGATCTCGCGGAATGGTGATATCTATATTTTTCAGATTATGTGCTCTCGCACCTTTAATAATGATATTATCAATTGCCATGGAATTTCCTCATCCCCTTCATGTCTAGCATTATCGTTTAATCTGCTCTTAATTCTAACAATGCATCACGAAGCTCGGCGGCTCTTTCGAATTGCAAGTTCTTCGCCGCTTCCTTCATCTCTTGTTCTAGGCGTTGTATGACCGTCTGACGGTCTTTCTTCGTAATCTTAGACAGATCCCCTGTCAAATAGTCTGACTTCGATTCAGCCACTTTCGTAGCTTCTATAATATCACGTACTTTCTTGCGAATCGTCTGAGGGGTAATCCCATGCTCTTCATTATAAGCGATCTGAATCGTGCGTCGACGGGAGGTTTCTTCGATCGCTTTGTTCATGGAATCCGTTATTTTATCAGCGTACATAATGACATACCCTTCCGAGTTACGAGCAGCCCGCCCACTCGTCTGAATCAAGGAACGCTCAGAGCGTAGGAACCCTTCCTTATCTGCATCTAGAATAGCGACTAGGGATACTTCTGGAAGGTCAAGCCCTTCTCGTAATAAGTTAATACCTATTAATACATGGAATACACCCAGACGCAGATCGCGAAGAATAGCCAGGCGCTCTAACGTCTTGATATCCGAATGCAAATATCTTACTTTGATCCCAATCTCCTTCAAATAGTCCGTCAGATCCTCTGACATCTTCTTCGTAAGGGTTGTTACAAGCACTCTTTCATCACGTTCAATTCTCAGATGAATCTCTTCAATTAGGTTATCAATCTGCCCTTTGGTTGGTCGAACCTCAATAATGGGATCCAACAGACCCGTTGGGCGAATAACCTGCTGCACCATCGTACTACAACGCTCCAACTCAAGGGGCCCTGGCGTGGCCGATACATACACAATCTGATTCACCTTCTCTTCGAATTCTTCGAACCTCAAAGGTCGATTATCTAGTGCCGAAGGAAGCCTAAATCCATGATCTACCAACATCGTCTTCCGCGCTCTATCCCCATTATACATCCCTCGAATCTGTGGTAACGTCACGTGGGATTCATCGACAACGACTAACATATCTTTGGGGAAATAATCCATTAGTGTATAAGGCGTAGCTCCAGGTTCACGGAACGTTAACGGTCCTGAATAGTTCTCAATCCCCGAACAGAATCCGACCTCATTCATCATCTCAATATCATATCTGGTACGTTGCTCCAACCGTTGAGCTTCCAATAACTTCCCTTGCTCTTTCAGCACGACCAGTCGTTCTTCCAGTTCTCGCTCTATATTAACCAATGCCAACTTCATGGTCTCTTCCTTAGTAACGAAGTGAGATGCTGGGAAGATAGCAATATGCTCACGAGTACCTACCACTTCACCCGTTAATACATCAATCTCTGTAATCTTCTCAATCTCATCGCCGAACATTTCAACACGAATGGCATGCTCTCCGTTGGAAGCAGGAAATATCTCTACCACATCGCCACGCACTCGAAATGTTCCACGCACAAAATTCAGATCATTACGCTGGTATTGAATATCTACAAGCCGACTCAGAATGTCGTTACGCGACTTCTCCATCCCTACTCGTAATGAGAGTAGTAAATCAGAATACTCCTGTGGAGATCCCAGACCATAGATACAAGAAACACTCGCTACAATAATGACATCACGTCGTTCAAACAATGAACTCGTAGCAGAGTGACGTAACTTATCAATCTCTTCATTCACACTTGAGTCTTTTTCAATATAAGTATCTGTAGATGGGATATAGGCTTCTGGTTGAAAGTAATCGTAATAACTCACGAAATAATCGACGGAATTGTGCGGAAAGAATTCTTTGAACTCTGCGGATAGTTGTGCTGCCAGTGTCTTATTGTGCGCAATGACCAGTGTCGGTCGATTCACAGCATTGATCACTTGAGCAATCGTAAATGTCTTACCTGTACCTGTTGCACCAAGCAGTGTCTGCTCTCTTGCACCACTATTAATCCCTTCTACTAATTGCTTAATTGCGGTTGGTTGATCACCTTGTGGGGTATATTCAGATATAAGCTCAAACGGCTTGTTACTGATTACAATATCGCTCATTGCTCTAAACCACCCTTATCATCTAAAATAGTAAAGTATATGTCGAGAATTCCCGATAAATAGATTATCAGAGATTATTGTAATAAGAATATTTGTTCCCATTTATTATACTCGGATCAGATAAGCTATGCAAACCCTAACTATAAGATCGGAGTGGTACGTACTCATGGATATCATTACAATATTAGGTGTTCTAGCCGGCCTTCTTGCACTCATTGGAGGCTTTCTATGGGAAGGTGGCCAATTAACAGGTCTATTCCATCTCACTGCTGCTGTGATTGTATTTGGCGGCACGTTTGCTGCCGTTGTGATTAGTTTCCCGTCAAGCAAGCTCAAGTTAATTCCTGCTGCTATTCGCTATGCTTTTGTAAGAACAGACACGGATATGGAGCAAATGGTAGAAGACTTAGTTGATCTAGCAACCATATCTCGACGAAACGGTGTACTTGCACTAGAGTTGAAATCACAAGATCATCCCAATTCATTCCTTCGCGAAGGAATACAGATGGTTGTGGACGGTAATGACTCTGCACTCGTTCAACAAATTCTAGAAATCGAAATGGATCGTGTTGAATTGAAGCATCAAAGCTTCGCCAAAATATTCGAATCCGCTGGTGGCTATGCGCCGACTATGGGGATTGTAGGAACCGTCATGGGTCTAATCCATGTGCTAAGCAATCTGTCAGATCCAACACAATTGGGCCCTTCGATTGCGATCGCCTTTATTGCTACATTGTACGGAGTTGCTAGTGCTAATCTTATATTTTTACCCATTGCTTCCAAGATTAAATCGCTAAGCGCGGATGAGATTCATAATATGGAACTTCTACTTCAAGGCATTCTCGCTATCCGTGACGGGGATCATCCCCAAATTGTTCGCAAAAAGATCAGTTCCCTTGAACCCGAGGATTACTTCCGTTCACCTACCTTTCCAAAGGGGGGATTTGAATGAGGCAACTTCGTAGACGAACAACGTTCCGGCAAAATAATGCCGAACATAGTAGTCGTGATCGTTGGCTCATTACATACGCCGATTTAATTACATTATTACTGATATTTTTCATTATGATGTATGCGATGAGTTCTCTCGATGAGAGCAAGTATGAAGGCGTTACGCAATCCCTTCATCTTTCTTTTCAATCAGGTGATTCCATTCTAGAACAAGGTTCGGGATTAACAGGTAGCGCTGATCAATATAAACATAAGAATCCAGACTCTACAACAACAGAAGGACAAGCTACGCAAGGTGCTACGGATGGAACAACAACGGAGCCATCTGTAGAGCAAGGAACTCAACCCTTGTCTGAACGTGAGTTAGCTTTTATCGCACAGGAACAAGAACTAAAAGGCTTAATGTCGATTATATCCAATTACGTCTCTGATAATAATCTTCAGGATCAGATTTTCGTGGCAGATAAGCCCCAAGGGATCTCCATTACCCTGAGCGACCAGTTCGTATTCGATACAGGTAAAGCAGATCTCAAAACAGCATCAACCCCAGCGTTATCTAAGCTTGGTAGTCTTTTTCGAAATATAGATACGATTGTTAGCATTGAAGGACACACCGACAACTTCCCTATTAAATATGCATCACAATATCAAGATAATTGGGAACTCTCTGGCGCACGTAGCTTGTCTATCCTCAGATTCTTCCTTGAAAAAGAGAAGTTACCTGCCAATGGATTTCAATATGCAGGTTATGCCGACACCCGTCCAATTGCGGATAATGCAACGCAGCTGGGCCGTCAGAGTAATCGACGCGTGGAGTTGATCGTTCTGCGTCAGTTGCAGGAGTAAATAAGGGATGTTGGGGCAGCCACAGTGTGGCTGTCTTTTTATTGGACTTATTCACAAGGGTTGGCATTGCTATGGGAAGATGAATGTGTAGGTGAGGAGTTGTATCCTTGTATGTGCAGTCGTTAGATAAATGTTAGTCGCAGCCAGTTGTTACATATGCTGTTCCGGCTCTACTTTAGTTGCATAGATGTCATCTAAACACACCATATTTACCAGTCATCTAACTTTAGTTGCAATAACAACATCTAATTTACTCTAAACCAACACTTTTCATCATCACTCTGCTTTTAACTGTTGTTTGAGCAACTAATTGTCCCCTTCTGATTATTTCACCCAAATTAACTACACTTTATGCAACTATTCGGATAGCTATGAGTAAACGAAGTATGCGAGAATATGTGGGGTAAGTCGTACCCACTTAACTAAGTATTCCAGTTACACACTTATATAAATGCTCTAGATTATTTGGAAATATATTGATATAATCAGCCTATCTATTATTTTAGTGACGAAGTACGTCCTACCATCAAATCTGATGAGTGGGGCTTTTTTGCGTGCGCAAAGGAGTGTGTGGAATACAAGTTCCAGCTTATCCATTAAACTAAGGAGTTGCATTAGATGAGTAATTTCGAGGAAAAACATCAAACATTTGTTCAACAACATTTAAGTCTACGTACAGGAGAGAGAAAAGGCCGTCTTGAACGTGGTCACAGTCATGGAGAAATCCTATTTCTTAAAAATGTTTGGTGGCCTCTCTATGGTAACTTTGATGGATTACATCCTGAATTTGAGGTGGCGGATTGGCGTGGACGTTCATATTTCGGTGATTTCGCCTTCTTGAAAGGTCATTTAAAGTTCATAATTGAAATTAAAGGGTACGGTCCCCATGTACGTGATATGAATCGTCAAAAGTACTGCGATGAGCTGAATCGCGAACTTTTTCTTCAATCTACCGGTTACCGGGTTATTTCGTTCGCATATGATGATGTCTCTGAGCGCCCAGAAGTGTGTAGAGACTTAATTCAAATGTTATTAAACCGTTATTTGGTACTTGAGCAACCTACTAACCTTGCTACCATATCCGAGAATGAAGTCATACGCTTGGCGCTATCCCAGACTCAACCACTTAGCCCCAAAAGAGTTGCCCAACATTTCAGCATTAGCTATCGAACAGCTATCCGACTGCTTCAATCTCTATGTGCCAAAGGTTGGCTCCATCCGATTCCGTCAGGCAGCGGGATGAGAATTCATCGTTATGAACTGCAACGTAATACTTGGGATTTCATATAACCAACTTTAGTTGCATAATAGATCACTAAATCCACCACATTTACATTTAATCTAACATTAGTTGCTCAAATAACATTTAATTACTCCTTAGAACCCCGTATTCATTATTTCGCTAATTTTAAATGTCTTCTGAGCAACTATTTCACTTTATCCTTCTCTTTGCACTTGATTAGATACACAAAATGCAGCTATTCTGCCATAGTACACCTAGGTTGGGTTGGGTTGGGTTGGGTTGGGGGTCTGATTTCCACGACATAGCTTGCGTGGTGTAACTTTTGGTCTTATATATGCTTGTTTTATCCTTTTTTCTATAGGTATATTACAACTAACATCAAAGACAAGAAGAAGAACCCACATCTACTTGGGTCCCCTTTGTGCATATGATCGATACTATCAACATCACCATCATCATCAATATTAACCAAGCATACTAATTAGCCTATAGATCCGATCATTTCTGTTCGCATATCTCATTCTTCTACTCAACGATCCCACGGGTATTTAATCACGACATCATCATCTTCGTCATCATCCATCTTCGTATCTGATGTCGCTGCCACCTCAGCTACAGCTAGAGCTGCTGCTGGGGATGAAGCTTCTAATTCAAGGCTATCTCGACGTACTCTCGAACGTGTCAGCGTATTTAGCTTCATACCGATAATTTGATAGATGCTTGCAAATCTCCAACTGGCTACATGGGTAATAGATTGTTCGGGAGACAAGATAACACCTAATTGGTGATGGTCTCCTGCATACATCGGACGTTGCAGATATTTACTCTCACCGGACAAGTTCTGCACTTCTAATTTACAAAAGGCTGCATTCATGCGCAGAGAGCTATGAAGTTGTTCCACGCTATGCACCATGACACCATTCACCCTGAGTAGCGTTTCACCTGGAATAATACCTAGCTCCTGAGCAGGGCTATTAGGCACAATCGCAAGCACTCGTAATCCTTGCGAAGGGTGAACGAACAGAGAATTGCGTTGTTGTTCCTCGAATGCACTGACCCATTCTAAGCCTCTATGAAGTAAGATACTAGCAAGTGCAGCCACAATCATCAAGGGACTCCACCAGAGTGCGAGGCTTCCAGTGATAATAAGAATGACACTGAACCATAAAAGTCTTGTAAAAGTACGCTTTGCCTTTTGTTGAGGTAACACACTTTGTGTCATCTCGCTAAATCCTATAATGACTGGTAATGCTAATATACTGAATCCGTTCATCCAACCGTCCCCACCTAATATGGGGGTCCATGGTAAGATACTGCCCGCAGTATGAATAGGAATCAATAACATTAATGGCAACGGCCAGAAGGCCTGCATTTGATATCCGCCCACCAACTTACCTCGTTTGCTCTCTAATAACAACGGCATAGCAAGTGAAGCGCTTTGATTCTTGATTAGAAAAGCTTCAACAATATGAAGAAGCCCTACCAACATGACTAAAGCTGGTATATCCAACCCTCTCACAGCTTGCGTTGCCGTTCCTAGATAAGAATCAGGTTGCCAATTTGGGAAGAAGCCCATAATAAATTGTACGACTCCTAACACACCTATAGCGTATGCCAAACACAAATATCGAATACCTAACAGTAACAACCCTAGTGTTACAACCCAAATGCAAATGATAGCTTCTGCAGTTAATGATATACCTAACAAAGCCATCACAATCGATATACATATTCCAGCAACCACACCACTCACTAATGTTCGCCAAGCTTGTAGTGTCCAACTATGTAATCGCACATGGAATAATTTACGTTCCATAAGCATTTGTTGCCGATAGAACAATAGTATAAACACGATTGAAATATAATAAAAAGGTTGAGTAAACAGTTGTACTAGCCCATCCGTCAAATTCCACAACAATTCTAATGCCACATCCAAAGCCTAGTCACTCTCCTTCACAATCCTACAGAAACATTACATCCTACATTGCGACTGTTGTCATTCCAACTCCAATTGAAGATAATCGCATTTTAAAACCTTCACATTTCAAATCAAGCGAAGTTCTTACTGTATCAATAAGGCCTTTTCGTACCTACATAAGAAAAAAAGAAGGCTACGTGCAGCCTTCTTACTTGTTCGACGCCATTGCCTTTATTTCCTTCTGTAACTCTGCAATACCCTGTTTCAATTGTGCATCATTCACAGGATCTTGGATATGCTTGATCAGCATCAATTCTAGTGCGCCAGCTGTCTTGGCATCGATCACGCCATCGGCCTTTAACTTTTGACTCGTCTGGAAGCTCTTCACAGCTTTTTGAGTACCTTGATCGAAGTATCCATCTGTACGACCTGTTGTTAATCCCAGTCCGTTCAACATGATCTGTGCACTCTTCACATCTTCACTATTCATGTTGTACTTCAGCGTTTTCTCTTTGTTAATGGGTGCAACAGAGAAGTAAGCAGGTTGGGATGCGGCAATATCTGGTTTAATTCCTTTCTCATGAATCCAAGTGCCGTTCGGTGTAAGCCATTTGGCAATCGTAATCTTGAGCAAGCTACCATCACCCAATTGCTTATCGAAGCTTGTTTGTACAGTTCCTTTACCAAAGGAGTTGTCACCCACTAATATGACACCAGCGGATTGTTGAAGCGCACCTGCTAAGATCTCCGACGCACTTGCACTTCCCTTGTTCATTAATAGTGTGACCGGGTAGGATTTGCTTGAACCTTTAGAAAAGCTCTTCTCACGCTTTCCGTTCTTGTTCTCCACTTGAACTATCATTTCACCTTTAGGTACGAATTGTTGTGATATATCGATAACGACCGAAAGTACACCACCGGGATTATTACGAACATCAATCACAAGTCCCTTCATGCCTTTTTGCTCCAGATTAGCTAATTCCTTCTTAAATCGTTCAGCTGTATTTAATGAGAATTGTGAAATCTCAATTACACCAATTCCGTTATCTATCATCCGAGCATGAACCGTTTCTAAAGCAACATCATCGCGGACAATAGCATATTCAATGGGATCGGATACACCTTCACGTTTCACTTTTATTGTAGCTGTTGATCCTTTTACGCCTCTAATCTTACTGACAGCGACATTCAACTCAAGGCCTGCTATGGATTCACCATTCACAGATAACAGAATATCTTTTGCTCGAATACCCGCCTTCTCTGCAGGTGCTCCTTTGATGGGAGACACTACAGTTACATTTCCGTTAACCAATGAGACTTCCGCACCTATTCCACTGAAAGAACCTTCAATAGACTCTTCGAATTGTTGCGCTGTTTCTTGGCCCATATACGTAGAATAAGGATCTGATAATGCTTGCATCATCCCATTAATCGCACCATCTACCAACATACTACGATCAACATCCTTATAATAATTACCTTCAATGAGATCAAGAGCTGCCCCAATCTTACGATTCTCTGAGGACTTCAGACCTCCACTTGTAATGCTAGCAAGAAGACCTTCACCACTTGCAGCCTGTCCAGCAAAACTGCTACCTGAATTACTAAGGAAAATCGTCAATAAACTACCACTTATCAGACCGATTACCATCATAAGTATCGCCGTGCGTTTCTTTAACAAAGTTGAGTTCACCGCCTTCTTCATATCAGTCCAATTCTATTCATGGTCTCATTATACTTGAATTAGTATATGTCTGAAAGGGCAGGATTATTTATAACAGATTATCATCATTTCCAATTTAGAGATACGGCATTGGATCTACAACGCTTCCGTTCAGACGCACTTCAAAGTGTAGATGGGGTCCAGTACTAAGCCCTGTGTTGCCAGATTCGGCAATCTTCTGTCCACGACTGACCCGATCTCCCACATTCACAGAGATGCCTCCTTTGCGAAGATGTGCATATAACGTCCACATGCCGCCACCGTGATCTACAATTACAGCGTAGCCATATCCACTATACCATTCAGCGAGTATAATCGTTCCTGATTCTGCAGATCGAACTGTCGTCCCCTGTGGCACTGCAAAGTCTACGCCATTATGCATCTTACCAATAGCTCCTGTTACAGGATGCGTTCTTTTACCGAACCCAGAAGACAGCCTTGCACCAGATACTGGCGTTGCCAAAACACCTGCCCCTCCAGAAAAGGATGAGTTTGAAGAAGATGATGATGAAGATGTTTGTTTCTTCTTTCTCTCTGCTTCACGCTTAGCTGCAGCCGCTTTAGCGGCTTTGGCTCTAGCTTCTTCCTCAGCTACCAACTTATTCTTAGTTTGTAACAATGATGAACGTTCGCTTGCAAGAGCTACGAGCTTATATTCCTGTTCTACCGTCAGCTCACCTGATTCTTGAATTTCTTTATCATATTGTGCGATAAGAACTTTCTTCTCGGCTTCTTTTTCGCTTAGTATACTTTTCTGTGACTCCATTTCCGAATAGAGACTTTCTGCCTTGGCATACTGTAATTCTAGCTCCTGTTGCTTCTCAACAACAATCTCCTTATCCTTCTTATGCTCAACTAATAAATTCTGATCTTGGTCCACAATCATCTTCAATGAATCTGCCCGTGCTAGGAAATCACTAAAGCTAGTTGAAGACATCAATACTTCTAGATAAGAAACGTTACCATCTGTATACATTAAGCGAATACGTGATTCCAACATTACTTCACGCGATGCGATTCGTTCCTCCGCAGCATCGATCTCGGTTGCAGCTATCATTAAATTTTCCTTCGTTGCTACGATTTGATCAGAAATATCATTTAAACGATTCGTAACCGTTCCAATTTGGTTAATGAGAGAATGTAAATATTCCGTTGTCTTTTCCTTATAATGTTCAGCTTCTTCCTTCTGGAACGACGCTTTAGCTTGAGACTTTCGAAGTTCCTGTGCGCGATTCTGTAACACTTTTAGTTCCTTCTCAATATCATTTACCGTTTTCTTCTTCGCATACGTATCGCCAGGTTGAAATATCATGGTTGCTGCCAAAATAATAACCAATATAAGATTTATCTTTTTCAATTCAGGTTCGCCATCCTTTTAGCTAAATTCTATAATGCTCATATATTCTACGATAGCCGATAGGCCTGTCCGTTAGCTTACAATATTACACTTTTAGGAATTTACGAATGGATACTGTACTTCCCCATATGCCGATTAACATTCCAATCATAAGCATTAGAATACTAATCAACAACCATATCTCAGATAATGGAATCAATATAATGCCAAGTGAAATGTCCGACCTTACGGCTTGTTCCAACTGACTATAACTCACGAACAGCATACCTACTGTAGCGATGGAACCTATAGCACCAATCAGGGCACCTTCTATGAAAAAAGGCCAGCGAATGAAATTGTTCGTCGCACCTACCAACTTCATAATACCAATCTCGCGACGACGAGCTAGAATGGTCACTCTAATCGTATTGGATATTAAGAACATCGACATCAATGCAAGAACACCAACAAATATAAATCCTATATTACGAACAGCTCGGGTAATCTTGAATAGTTTCTCGACCGCACCTTCACCATATTTCACTTTCATAATTGGTTTCTCAGGATGTTTATTATTCAATGCTTGGATCTGATCAACCACTCCAACTATCGTTGTTGCTTCAGCGACCTCTACCACCAACGTATCGGGCAATGGGTTGTTATCCACATCAAATCCTGATAGAAGTTCCTTACCTTCTTCCCCTAAACGTTCTGCAAATTCTTTTAGCCCTTGTTCTTTTGATATAAAAGAAACTTTGCTGACCTCCGGGATGAGACCAATCTCCGTGTGGATGTTCTCGCGCATCTTCTGATCCACATCAAGATTCAAATAGGCACTAATCTGGACCTTACTATCTACATCATCGGCCAGCTGGTTCACATTGAGTACTAATAAGATAAACACACCCAACACGAAAAGAGATACTACGATAGAAGTAATTGAGGCAATGGACATCCATCCATTACGGAATACGCTTTTGCATCCTTCTCGCAGATGGCGCAAGGAGGTGTTAAAATTCATATCCATATTCCCCTCTCGCTTGGTCTCTGACGATGTTGCCCTGTTCAATAGCAATAACACGCTTACGCATGCCATTGACGATATCTTTGTTATGCGTAGCCATCACAATGGTTGTTCCTCGGAAGTTAATCTCATCGAGAAGTTGCATAATCCCCCATGATGTCTCGGGATCAAGATTCCCTGTCGGCTCGTCCGCAATAATCACCGATGGATTGTTAACAATTGCTCTAGCTATAGCAACACGCTGTTGTTCTCCACCCGAGAGTTGATCTGGTTCACGTCCAGCTTTATTCTTCAATCCAACCATGTCCAGCACTTCCATAACACGCTTCTTGATGACCTTCTTCGGCATTTCTATAGCTTCCATGGCAAATGCAACATTCTCATAGGCTGTCATGCGTGGTAGCAATCTGAAATCTTGAAAAATAACGCCAATATTTCGACGCACATAAGGAATCTTGCGTTGTTTCAATTTCTCTAGATTGAATCCATTTACGGAAATCTGTCCTTTGGTTGGAACTTCTTCTCTATAAATAAGCTTCATAAATGTCGATTTACCTGCCCCTGAAGGACCCACAACATATACAAACTCGTTACGATCAATCTTTACAGACACACCACGTAGAGCATGCGATCCATTCTTATATGTCTTCCATACATCCTGCATTTCAATCACAATATCACTTCCCAATTCACAAATTCAGCTTAATATTATTTCGACAACATGTATCTATTTCCTTTAAAAACCACTAAGAATCCTCACTATAGTATATTGTAACAAAATTGTTACCCTTTGAGTACCCGAAATTATCTCATTTATTGGACATATAGTATATAAGTGCGTAAATCCATTCTTAGAGGAGAGTAGGTCGATACCACTTGAGAAATAATCATATCTTTTCAAAGATTATATTCATGATCTTCATCTTAGGGACTACCCTAATCGGATGTCTATATCTATATTCACAACAGGATACATTGCCAAAAGGAACTACGGTATCGGGTTGGGATGTGGGAGGCTTGTCTTCTCACGTTGCACTGCAAGAGGTTGATAATAAAATGAATCAATTAAAAAAGTTACCCATCAACTACACCTTAAATCATCCTTCTAAATTCGTGATACATGCGAAATCCACACTCGGTGAGTCTGGGGTTGATTATGATGCAGACGACTTTCGTAACGCAGTAATACAATTACGAGAAGGAAATATGTTTCAGCGTGCTTATTATCGATGGAATTTCAACAGGAGTTATGTCATTACACCGCACTGGACTTCCTATGCAATGCAGCACACGTATAGTGAAGCATGGGAGAATGACCAATTCGGAGTGCCCATTAACGCCATTCGTTCAATTAATGCACGTGACCAAGTTGTCTATACAGCCGGAATTACTTCTTATCGATTGGACTGGGATGCCATAGCAAATCGTATGATTTCTATCATTCCAAAAGATTTTACCCCATTGGAAGATGATGTAACAGCTCCTTTCTTATACGAATTACCCTTAGTCATATCACATCCTAAGATCAGCATGGATGATTTGAAAAAGGAAGGGATTGATCGTAAATTCATTGAGTTCTCCACCGTATTAGGATCCAGTGGGGAAGGAAGAGTGTACAATGTTAATTCAGCAGCCCAAGCAACAAATGGCATTCTATTGCGTCCAGGTGAAACATTTGATTTCGGGAAGGTCATTGCTTTTGCGGAGAAACAATATGGATTTCGGGAAGCACCTGTCATTATAAATGGTAGACTCGTTCCTGGTGTGGGCGGGGGGATATGTCAAGTATCTAGCACACTGTATAATGCAGCAATTCGAACAGGATTAGACATCGTCGAGAGAAGAAGTCACTCTTTGCCAGTAAGTTATTTACCTAAAGGCCAAGACGCCACCTTTGCTACAGGCTCCATAAACTTTCGATTCAAGAACAATACTGGCAAGCATTTACTCATTCTAGCTGCTGTCCATCAAAGGACACTTACAATTAAGTTCTTCGGCACATTTCCTACAAATATTCATTATGATATTGAGTCTATTATTGTGGAGACCCTCACACCAGCTAATAAATACGTCAATAATGCCACATTACCATTAGGGACTCAAGAAGTGCTACAGCAAGGAAACATTGGCTATGTCGTTGATACGTACCAGATTAAAAAGGTGGATGGCGTCATAAAAGACAGGAAACGAATCTCACGGGATACATACCAGCCTCAGAAGCGCATCATTGGCATTCATCCTGAGGAAAAGTTGAACATGGATCCACCGATTGTTCCGAAAGAGAAGCCCATTATTGAGGATGGTGTGAGTGGTCCGAATTTTTGAAGATATGTTGAATCCATATTAGATTAAAGATTAGTGGAAACGAGTTATGACAGCACGAATAAGGCGAGTTCCTATCTGATCATTCAAATTATCGGCTCTCCTTTCCATTTCCAATGCTATCGGAGGCACGCAAATTCAATGTATCCAAATAAAAACAAAGGCAATATTACGCTCTGTTTCGAACGAAATATCACCTTTGTTTTTCTTTGAAGCGTATAATCAACTAATTATTTTACGGTAGCTTAAAGGTCATACTATTCGTCATGTTGTAGAACCCATAGTTTGTCCGATTCTAGCTTGACTTCACTGCGTTCAATTGCCGCTGCCACTTGTACTGTTGCTGTCCCGCCGTATACGTTACGTGCATTCACAACCGCCTCAGGTTGTAACACATCGTATATACGTTCATCGAATAAGGATGAGAACTCCTGGAACTCGGCAAGCGTTAAATCGAGCAAGTATTTATCGTTCTGAATACAGTACAACACGGTCTTACCAATCACTTCATGCGCTTGTCGGAAAGGTAATCCTTTGCCTACTAAGAAATCTGCAATATCCGTTGCGTTGGAGAAATCTTTATTCACGGCTTCACGCATACGACCTTTATTCACTTTCATCGTTGCGATCATCGGAGCGAATAATTGTAGCGCTCCCTCCAGTGTGGCAACCGTGTCGAACATGCCTTCCTTGTCTTCCTGCATGTCCTTGTTATATGCCAATGGTAGTGACTTCAATACCGTAAGAAGCCCCATCAGATTCCCATAGACGCGCCCTGTCTTACCGCGGACTAATTCAGGAACGTCTGGATTTTTCTTCTGTGGCATAATGCTACTACCTGTACAGAAGGCATCATCCAACTCAACGAAACTAAATTCTGTACTACTCCACAATACAAGTTCCTCACTAAGGCGGGATAGATGTGTCATGATCAACGAAGCATTAGCTAGAAATTCAACGATAAAATCTCGATCACTTACGGCATCTAGACTATTCTCATACACCCCATCGAATCCAAGCTGCTCTGCTACGAAATGACGATCAATTGGGAACGTCGTACCCGCAAGTGCTCCTGCCCCAAGTGGCAGAATGTTAATGCGCTTGTAACTGTCCATTAGACGTTCAGCATCACGTCCAAACATCGATACATACGCCATTAAATGATGTGCGAACAGAATAGGCTGTGCTCTTTGCAAGTGTGTATATCCTGGAACAATCGTATCTAGATTCTCCTTAGCTTGAGTAATAAGCGCTGCCTGCACCTCTTGTAGCATTCCCGTTAGAGCGACCACTCGCTTGCGTAAATACAAATGCATGTCCGTAGCAACTTGATCGTTGCGACTGCGTCCTGTATGTAACTTACCGCCCACTGGGCCAACTTCTTCTAGTAAATGCTTCTCGATATTCATGTGAATATCCTCATCTGAGACAGAGAATGTCACTTCACCGGCACGTATCTTCGTTAATACCTTCTTCAATCCTTCACGGATGGTCTGTGCATCTTCCTCGGGCACGATACCACATTTGGCAAGCATCGTTACGTGTGCCAAACTACCTTGAATATCTTCTTCTGCTAGTACCTGATCGAAGTCTATTGAGGCTGTGTACTCCTCTACTAAATGGTTGGTCTGCTTCGTGAAGCGCCCTCCCCATAATTTACTCATATCCCATTCTCCCTTCTATTGACAACGAAAGCCGCTCCTTCTCCTACACGGACAAGGAACGGCCACTTGCTGCCTTCAAGCTAAATGTAGATCATTTATTTATTATGTTTGCTCTGTTCAACGCCCATGGCTACTTTCAGACGCAAAGCATTCAGATTAATGAACCCCGTCGCATCACCTTGGTCATATGCTTGGGATGGATCTGCTTCCATCGTAGCAATATCCGGATTGTATAGGCTGACGGGACTCTTCACACCCGCTCCGATAATATTTCCTTTGTACAATTTAACACGTACCGTACCGGTCACATTATTCTGGCTCTCTTGGACAAGAGCTTGCAGGGCTAGGCGTTCTGGTGCGAACCAAAAGCCATTATATACAAGTGTACTGTAACGAGTGATCAAGCTGTCACGTAGGTTCATAACTTCACGATCCATCGTGATGGACTCCATTTTGCGATGGGCAGTGAATAGAATGGTCCCACCTGGCGTCTCATACACACCACGGCTTTTCATTCCAACGAAACGATTCTCCACCATGTCCACACGTCCGATACCATGCTTACCACCTAGCTCGTTCAGTTGTTCCATCACTTGCAATGGCGTAAGCTTGTTCCCGTTAAGTGCTACGCAGTTCCCCTGCTCGAATTCAAGTTCCAAGTATTCTGACTCATCCGGTGCATCTTCTGGAGATACACTAAGTAAGAACATATCCTTGTTCTCCGGTGCGCTTGGGTCGAACCAAGGATCTTCAAGTACTCCACTCTCATAACTAATATGTAGTAAGTTACGATCCATGGAGTAGGACTTCGCAGCCGAAGCGGTCACTTGGATATCATGTTTCTGTGCATAAGCGATCATCTCCGCACGTCCCGGGAAATCATTACGGAATTCTTCAAGACGCCAAGGCGCGATAACCTTGATATCAGGTGCTAGTGCCGCAACACCAAGTTCGAATCGAACCTGATCATTCCCTTTACCTGTAGCGCCATGAGCAATCATTGTTGCCCCTTCCGCACGAGCAATATCAACCATACGCTTCGCGATTAATGGACGAGCAATACTCGTTCCCAGCAAATATTGACCTTCATACAATGCACCCGACTGGAACATCGGATAGATGAAGTCATTAGCGAATTCATCGCGTAAGTCATCAATATAGACTTTGGAAGCTCCTGTTGCCAACGCCTTTTCTTCAAGACCATCTAACTCTTCCTTTTGTCCAACGTCAGCTGTGAAAGCAATAATCTCTGCATCATATGTTTCCTTAAGCCACTTCAGAATGATGGATGTATCCAATCCTCCAGAATAGGCGAGTACGATCTTTTGTTTAGCCATGCACGATAACTTCCTTCCTTATATATAAATAAATATCTATAGATGAACCTTAACCTCTGTTTACTTCTATCCACATATCATACTATGAATCAACTAACCCATCAATGCGGCCATCAATGCCTTCTGTGCATGAAGACGATTCTCTGCTTGATCAAAAACAACGGAATTGCTGCCATCAATCACACCTTCACTCACTTCTTCACCACGATGCGCAGGTAGACAGTGCATGAATAGGTAATCACTCTTCGCACCTTGAACTAATTGCTCATTCACTTGATAGTCTTTAAATGCAGCTTCACGCAATTTCTGTTCCTCTTCAAAGCCCATGCTTGCCCATACATCTGTATAGATCACATCCGCATCTTGAACTGCTTCTTGCGGACTACGAGTTACTACAATCTGTGCCCCTGTCTCACGAGCGATCTCAAGACATTGCTGTACCACAGATGCATCTGGTTCATATCCTTCAGGCGTTGCAATAGATACATGAACACCTAGCTTGGCGCCACCAATCATCAGAGAGTGCGCCATATTGTTACCATCACCGATATAAGCGAGCTTCAACCCTTGTAGCTTCCCTTTATGCTCATAGATCGTCTGATAGTCTGCGAGAACCTGACATGGATGGGCAAGATCACTCAGTCCATTAATAACGGGTACCGTAGCATAACGAGCTAGATCAACGACATTCTCATGTCCAAACGTACGGATCATCATCCCATCTAGATAACGAGATAACACTTGTGCCGTATCGCTAATGATCTCCCCACGTCCTAGCTGAATATCATTCTTACTCAAGAAAAGTGCATGCGCACCCAATTGAAAAGCACCCACTTCAAAAGAAACACGTGTACGAGTCGATGATTTCTCAAAAATAAGTCCGATCGTCTTACCTTTTAGCGGCTGATACACTTCACCATTCTTGTGTTTTCCTTTAATCTCAATCGCAAAGTCGATTAAATATTGTATCTCCTGCGTCGTATAGTCATCTAATTCGAGGAGATCGCGACCTTTTAAATCCACCTTGGGTTGTTGTTCATTCTGTGTCATACGTCTAGCCTCCATTCATAATGATGATTATTTAAGTTGTGATTGTCTTGGCCAATAGTTGCATAACTACCGCAGTTACTGTCAGAGCCATCGCCAATAGTTGCATAACCTGCACTTAAAACTAACTAATCTGGGTCGTATAGACTTTTAGTTGCAAAAAGTACATCTAGTTTGTCGTAAACACCCTTTTTACCTCGTTACCCAACTTTTAAGTGCACTCTAAGCAACTATTCCGCACTAACCACACATATCGCTCTAATTAGATGCATGATTTGCAACTAAATATCGGCGAAGTGGCGTAAATCTGCTAGAGATGGCGCGGAGCGCTGGAGCACTGGGACACTGGGAAAGATAGTACAGGAGCACCCGTTAACCGGCGCATACTTTCCACCGTTCACCGCCAATAGTTGCATAACTTGCAGTTAAAACTAACTATTTGAGATGGCATAGACTTTTAGTTGCAAAAAGTACATCTAGTTTGTCGTAAACACCCTTTTTACCTCGTTACCCAACTTTTAAGTGCACTCTAAGCAACTATTCCGCACTAACCACACATATCGCTCTAATTAGATGCATGATTTGCAACTAATTATCGGCAGGATGGCGAAGGGAACGCGGGACGGCGCTCAACTTAAACTTCTACATGGTAGCTCAGGACCGCTGGGAGTTCGCGTAGGACAGCTAGAACGGAACTCATTCCATCCCCACCTAAAACTAAACTGTCTTAACCTTCGTATGTTCCTCTATGATATCCGCCACAATGGCTACCGCTTGATCGATCTCCTGCTCCGTCACACAAAGGTTCGGTAGCAAGCGGATCACGTTCGGCCCCGCATTTACGAATAATAGTCCACGTTGTTGACCTTCTTGCACTAGACTAGCGACTGGCTCCACACACTCAATGCCAACTAGTAGTCCTAGTCCACGGATTTCTTTGACAAATGGATGATTGCTAAGTTTCTCATTCAATTTACCGAATAGATACGTACTCATCTTCGCTGCACGCTCAGGAATGTTATCTTCTATCATCGTCTCCACTGTTGCAATAATAGCTGCTGTCGCGAGTGGTGTCCCACCAAATGTCGTCGCATGACTACCTGGCGTAAATGCTTCACGCAAATACTCTTTACCTAGCATAGCACCGGCTGGGAACCCACTTGCAATTCCTTTGGCAACGGTGAAAATATCTGGTTCAACGCCATAATGTTCGTGCGCGAACCATTTGCCTGTACGTCCCATACCCGTCTGAATCTCATCTATAATGAAAAGGAGTCCTTCTTCTTTACATAAAGCCGCTACTGCCTTTACGAACTCCGGTTGCGCTACGATCACTCCGCCTTCAGCAAGAACCATCTCTAACATGATTGCTGCTGTGTTCTCTGTAATTGCTGCCTTTAGCGCGTCTAAATCATATAATGGTACCGTCTTAAATCCAGCTGGAAGAGGTAGAAAGCCTTCCTTCACCTTATCCTGACCCGTTGCAGTCAGCGTAGCTAATGTTCGACCATGAAAGGACTGATTAAATGTAATGACTTCATAGCGTTCCGTTCCTTTTACTTTTTGGTGATAACGACGAGCTAGCTTGATCGCCGCTTCATTTGCCTCTGCCCCACTATTGCAAAAGAATACCGCATCCGCACATGAGACAGATGTTAGAAGGGATGCCGCCTTCTCCTGATTCGGAATCTGAAATAGGTTGGATACATGCCATAACTCATCGAGTTGATTTTTGAGCTTTTCTTTTACCTTTTCAGGAGCATGGCCTAAGTTCGTTACCGCCAATCCAGACATGAAATCTAAATATTTATTACCTTTATCATCCCATAACCAACTTCCTTGGCCTTTGACCAAGCTAATGGGATAACGGGCATAGGTGGGAAACAATGAACTTGTCGCTGAATTGTTCTGATCTGCTAACTTCGCCATAATATATTATCACTCCAATCGATTGATCTATTGATATTGCGTTATCCTCGTGCAATACGAGTGCCTAGTGTCTCACCTTGCATGACTCGACTCAGCACCTTCGGTTCACTGCCATCTACAATGATGACTTCTTGAACATTCCCATGAATACAGCCCATTGCTGCACGTACTTTGGGGATCATTCCACCGTATATTTCACCCGACTCAATCATCTCGTGGATCTGCTGAACAGTAACGGAAGCTAACACTTCCTTCTGTCCGTTCACAGTCTGCATAATACCAGGAACATCCGTTACAACAATCATCCGATCTACACCCAAATGTGATGCGACTGCACCTGCTGCTGTATCTGCATTAATGTTGTACCGTTGCCCTGTCTTATCTATACCAATGGGTGCAATGACTGGGATGTAACCTAATTCCTGCACGCCTTGAATAAGCGTAGCTTCAACATACGTAACCTCGCCAACCCAACCAACCTCTTTACTATTGGATACGGCCTTCGCTTGAATCAGAGAACCGTCCACACCCGATAAGCCCCATGCCCGACCTTCAACATTCTGAATTCGTCGCACAATTTGCTTATTAATACTGCCCGACAGTACCATCTCCACAACATCAAGGACTTCCTCCGTCGTCTTACGCAAGCCATTCACGAATTCACTCTCAATGCCGAGCTTCGCTAGATTATCTGAAATAGCAGGACCGCCACCATGCACAATGATCGGTTGTACGCCACTCTCCTGCAATTCTCTTAAATCATGAAAAAAGGAATCCGGTAACGCTGCAAGCGTACTCCCGCCACATTTCATCACAAAGCTGACTTTACCTTCACCGCTTATCGCCATAAGTGATATCCTCCTTTCCGTTCGTGGTAATTACTATACTTACAATAGTATCTGCGCCATCACCAATAGTTGCTTAAATCGCACTTAAATCCGCTACCACTCCACTAATCTAATCTTTAGTTGCAAAACATGCATCTAAATTACTCGAAGTTCCTCAATCGTGCGATTAGGGCTATTTTAACTGTACTTTGTGCAACTATTTCTCAATTTCCTTGCGTTCTTGCTACATTAGATGCAGATTATGCAACTAAACCAGGCACACCTGCTGTCATCAGCCCGATTATTGTGTGCGATCCGCGCCATCACCAATAGTGGGCTAAAGTGCACTTAAATTCGCTCCAACTCCACCAATCTAATCTTTAGTTGCAAAACGTACATCTAAATTACTCAAAGTTCCTCATTCGTGCGATTAGGGCTATTTTAACTGTACTTTGTGCAACTATTTCTCATTTTCCTTGCGTTCCTGTTACATTAGATGCAGATTCTGCAACTAAACCAGGCACACCTGCTGTCATCAGCTATTTTGTTGTGCCACGATCAGCGCCAACACCAATAGTGTCCTAAAGTGCACTTAAATTCGCTCCAACTCCACTAATCTAATCTTTAGTTGCAAAACATGCATCTAAATTACTCAAAGTTCTTCATTCGTGCGATTAGGGCTATTTTAACTGTACTTTGTGCAACTATTTCTCAATTTCCTTGTGTTCTTGCTACATTAGATGCAGATTATGCAACTAAACCACGCACACCTGCTGTCATCAGCTATTTTGTTGTGCCACGATCAGCGCCAACACCAATAGTGTCCTAAAGTGCACTTAAATTCGCTCCAACTCCACTAATCTAATCTTTAGTTGCAAAACATGCATCTAAATTACTTGAAGTTCCTCATTCGTGCGATTAGGGCTACTTTAACTGTACTTTGTGCAACTATTTCTCAATTTTCTTGTGTTCTTGCTACATTAGATGCAGATTATGCAACTAATCCAAATTAACTATTCCAATCAAGTTCGATATGCCGCGTTAATTCGCACATAATCATATGTTAAATCGCAACCCCATGCTGTCGCTTTCCCTTGACCGCCATGCAAGTCGACAAAAATACGCACAGTATCACCTTTTAAATATGCCAATGCTACCTCTTCATCAAAGGCAACCGGTCGTGAACCTTCAAGTACCGAAATCGATCCGAGCTGGATATCGACGCAATCTGGGTTCACTGGTTCTCCCGCTCGCCCCACTGCAGCGATGATTCTGCCCCAGTTGGCATCGGCTCCAAATACCGCAGATTTCACTAGACTTGAACCTACCACCGTCTTCGCAATGACTCGTGCGGAGCTGTCGCTAACTGCCCCATGTACGACAACCTCTACCAATCTAGTAGCACCTTCGCCATCACGCGCGATAGCCATTGCTAACTTCTGACACACATAAGTAAAGGCATCTGCGAAGTTAGCCCAATCGGGATGAGATGGGTTCAGACTCTCATTGTCTGCCAGTCCGCTCGCCATCGTAATGAGCATGTCATTCGTACTTGTATCCCCATCTACTGTAATCATATTGAACGTAAGATCCGTAGCTTGTCGCATCAGTTGTTGGAGCGCTTCTTGTTCAATATTGGCATCCGTGGTCATAAATGCCAACATGGTTGCCATGTTCGGATGGATCATGCCTGATCCCTTTGCAGCTCCAGCAATAACAATCTCCTTACCATCCACAATTACAGATACACAAGCTTCCTTCTTCACCAAATCCGTGGTGAGGATCGCTTGTGAGAAGTCCTCCGCGCCGACTTCGTCTTGTCTCAGACGTGCCGGCAATGCCTCGATGCCCGCGTGTACGCAGTCCATCTTCAGCACTTCGCCGATCACACCCGTCGACGCAACAGCCACATCCTGCTCCGCCACGCCAAGCTGCTTCGCCATCGCCGCCCGCATATCATAGGCATCGGCTTCACCTTGTTGCCCTGTACAAGCGTTGGCGTTGCCACTATTGACAACAACGGCACGTAACTTGCCGTCCATAAGACTCTCGCGCGTCACCTTCAGTGGTGCCGCTTGAAACACGCTCGTAGTATACACCGCCGCAGCTGTTGCCACCACATCACACACAATCGCACCTATGTCGTGGCGATCTGTCTTTTTGAGACCACAATGCACTCCACCTGCGCTAAAGCCCTTAGGCGTCGTAACTGAACCACTTTCTAACACTATATATTGGACTAGCTCGTTAGCTTGCTCTATTGAAATCATATCTCGTTCCATAGATTATCTCTCGAACTTAAGGATACACGGGTGTGTAACCTAAGCCGAGATTCTCCTCCCATCCCATCATCAGGTTTAAATTTTGAATTGCTTGGCCCGAAGCGCCTTTTACAATGTTATCTATGACGGAGATGATCGTGATTCTTCCCGTCCGCTCATCCAACATGAAACCCATGTCACAATAATTCGAACCTGTTACTTCCTTCGTCGCTGGCCATACCCCATGATCTCTCACTCGAACAAAAGGTCGCCCTTTGTAATAATCACGATACAACTCAACGAACTCTGCTTGCGTATGCTCTCCAGACACTTTTGCATACATCGTACTCATAATTCCTCGCGTCATCGGTACCAAATGCGTTGTGAACGTGACCGTCACCTTTTCACCCGATACGTCGCCAAGCACCTGCTCAATTTCAGGTATATGCTGATGCCTATTTACTTTATATGCTCGTAAGTTCTCATTAATCTCAGCGTAATGCGTCGTTAGATTGGTACCTCGACCTGCACCCGACACGCCAGACTTCGCATCAATAATAATGCTGGATAGATCAATCCAACCCGCTTCAACGGCTGGGATCAATCCTAGAAGTGTGGCGGTGGGGAAACATCCCGGATTAGATACAAAATCTACACCTTCTACTAAATCACCATACACTTCACTAAGCCCGTACACGGCCTGCTCAATATAGGCAGGGTCTGCTGCGGGAAGTTTATACCACTCTTCAAACAACTCCCCATTCCTGATACGGAAATCACCAGATAAATCTATCACCTTAAGCCCCGCTTGAAGTAACTTCGGTACTAAGGGTGTACTTATCCCTGACGGTGTCGCTGTGAACACAACATCAGCATTTCTTGCGATCGTCTCTATGTCTAAATCGTCCAATTCTTGCTCCACAATATTCGTTAGATGTGGAAAGCCTTGTGCAATAGAGACCCCTGCACTAGACGTCGAAATAACAGAAGTTATATTTACTTTGGGATGTCCTTGTAGCAAGCGGATCAATTCTACTCCGCCATATCCTGTTGAACCAATAATCGCCACTCTCATCTTAGTATTCACTGTCATTATTCCGTATCCCCTCTCTTGTCGAACATAAACGGTATCCCTTGAATAGTATGTATTATTATACAGAGGTATTCATATAAATACAACAGTGTTTTATTCCATTACACGTCATATTCCCATGAAGACCAATACCACTTTCTTGCATTCTACATCTGTCGCTTAAATCCTTCCCCGAGTACCTCATGTGCGTTCGTAATAATAACAAAGGCATCTGCATCTACACTCTGAACCAATGTCTTCAACCTTGTTACTTCACTCTGGCCAACGACTACCATCAGAACCGTGCGATCATCACCTGTAAATCCACCTTGTGCATTCAGCTTCGTTAATCCACGATCTAGATCTTGAAGAATAGTTGTTGCGATATGATCTGTATGCTTAGAAATGATGTAGGCAACCTTGGTGTAATTGAAGCCAAGCTCTACAACATCTATTACCTTACCCGTGATATACAAGGCAACTAATGCATACAGCGCTTGTTCCATTGTCATTACGAATGCTGCTAGAATAATAACCGCTCCATCCAACGCCACGACACAAAAAGAGAAGCTAAGTCCACTTACTTTCTGAATCACTTGTGCTAGAATGGTCAATCCACCTGTTGATCCACGTCCACGAAATACGAGTCCTAACCCAAGCCCAACACAAATCCCACCATATATAGAAGCTAACAAAGGGTTAGCCGTGGGTATAGGGTAATCCTTCGTCAAGAATACGAATAGTGGTAAGATAATACTCCCTAGCAAAGAGCGAACGCCATATTCTTTACCTAACAACACAATGCCCAATATGAATAACGGGATATTGAAAGCCCATTGCGTAAAGGCAGGTTCTAACCCCAGCCAAGCTTTGCCCAGCACGGAAAGACCAGAAACGCCGCCAGAAGCAATGCCATTTGGGAGGAAGAATAAATTGAATCCTATCGATATAATAAAAGATCCAACTATAATACATATCGTGTCAAATACATGTCTTGCCCGTCCATTTGCAGGAATGAACGCTTTGGATCTACGATTAAGTGTTGGTGATGCCATATGGTGTTGCTCCCCTTTCATTCCTCATGTGAAAAAATCCCTACACAATTTGAACGTGTAGGAATTCTCATATCTATTATTCAGTTTCAGTCACTTTAAGTTGACTGCGCAGAAATCCATCAATGAACATATTGATATCTCCGTCCATAACGGCGCCTATATTCCCTGTCTCTACGGTAGTACGGTGATCCTTCACCATACTATAGGGATGGAATACATAGGAGCGAATCTGACTTCCCCAAGCAATGTCAGAGTGTTCCCCTCTAATCTCTGCCAACTCCAAACGTTGTTCTTCGAGCTTACGCTCTACTAACTTAGAACGAAGTGCAGTCATCGCCCAGTTACGGTTCTTGATCTGAGAACGTTCCGCCTGACTCGCTACAACGATACCCGATGGAATATGTGTAATACGTACGGCTGAATCCGTCGTATTGATATGCTGTCCTCCAGCTCCCGTAGCACGGAATGTATCGACCTTCAAATCCTCCGTGCGAATCTCTACCTCTGCATCTTCTGTAATCTCTGGTACAACATCACAGGACACAAACGACGTATGGCGTCTTCCTGAAGAATCAAAAGGTGAAATTCGTACCAAACGATGTACACCTTTCTCTGCTTTGAGATAGCCATACGCATTGAACCCTTTGATTAACAAGGTGACGCTCTTGATACCTGCTTCGTCCCCCGCTAAATAGTCCATCGTCTCGACCTTGAAGCCCCGCTTATCTGCCCAACGTGTATACATACGTAGAAGCATCTCTCCCCAGTCTTGAGATTCTGTACCACCAGCTCCAGGGTGAAGCTCCAGAATAGCGTTCATCTTATCATATGGTTCACTTAGTAGAAGCCCTAGCTCAAATTCAGCTAACTTCTTCTTAAGTTGCAATACAGACTCCGTTATCTCAGCGAATAAGGATACATCTTCCTCATCATCGACTAGCTCTGCCATCATTTCAATATCATCGTACTCGCTTTGGAGCTTCGCATATTCATCAATGGACGATCTCACTACATTAAGTTCTGCAATCAAGCTTTGCGCCTTCTCTGTGTCATCCCAGAAGTCAGGTGCGGCCATCTTCTCTTCGAAATTGGCAATCATCTCTTGCTTAATATCTAAGTCAAAGAGACCCCCTAAGGTTCGTTAATTTATTGCTCATGTCTCGAAGATCATGTCTTATACTTGGATCAATCATTTCTAGTCACCTCTACATTATTGATTTCGCTCTATACTACCATAAAATCCCCCAATTCAGAAGGTTCACCTGTACACGCTCATAGTCCCTTGCCGAGAATGAACGTAACGATAGAACCTCCAACCATTGAGGGAATCTTAATGCTGTGATCCAGCCCTTTACTATGGCTATCTCAAGCTAACTATTACTTATTGACCGTGACACTGTTTGAACTTCTTACCACTACCACATGGGCATGGATCATTACGACCAATCTGCTCACCCACACGTACCGGATTCTTATCCACCGGTTCAGCATTTGTAGACACTTTAGATTCATCAACGACCGCTTGACGTTCTTGGTTACCTTCAATCTGAGCTTTCATAATGTAATTAGAGACTTCTTCTTGTATATTTGCTGTCATCTCATTGAACATTTGGAAGCCTTCAAATTGATATTCACGCAACGGATCTGTACCACCATATGCACGTAAATGAATTCCTTGACGAAGCTGATCCATCGCATCAATATGATTCATCCATTTACTATCGACAGAACGAAGTACAATAACCTTCTCGAATTCACGTACAAGCTCAGAACCAATACGTTCCTCACGTTCGTCATACTTCGTAACTATGCGACTATAGATATATTCGATCATATCTTCTACTTCTTTACCCCAAAGGTCTTCTGTAGTAATCGATCCTTCTTCCAAAAGCTTACTGTTCATGTAATCCGCAACTTCTTGTAGTTCCCAGTTCTCTGGTATATCGTCGGCACAGTGTGCCATAACGACTCTATCCACGACACCTTTGATCATTTCCATGACAACACCTTTGATATTCTCTGATTCGAGAATCTCGCGGCGTTGCTTATAAATAATCTCACGTTGCTGATTCATTACGTCATCATATTGAAGTACGTTTTTACGTGCATCGAAGTTATTTCCTTCTACACGCTTCTGTGCAGATTCAACCGCACGCGTAATCATCTTACTCTCAATTGGCTGATCTTCCTCGAATCCAAGACGATCCATCATATTCAGCACATTATCCGCGCCGAAACGCTTCATCAATTCATCGCCTAAAGATAAGTAGAATTGTGTAGATCCAGGATCACCTTGACGTCCTGCACGACCACGGAGCTGATTGTCAATACGACGGGATTCATGACGCTCTGTACCAATGATATGCAATCCACCAACTTCTGGCACACCATTTCCTAATATAATATCCGTTCCTCGGCCTGCCATATTGGTAGCAATCGTTACAGTACCTGGTTGTCCTGCTTGAGATACGATCTCTGCTTCTTCCGCATGATACTTCGCATTAAGTACGCGATGCGTCACGCCTTTTCGCTTCAACATTTCAGAGACAAGCTCTGAATTCTCGATTGAGATCGTTCCGACCAAGATCGGCTGATTATTCTTATGACGCTCAACAATCTCATCAACAACGGCCATGAATTTACCCTTCTCACTCTTATAGACGATATCAGGCATATCTTGACGTTGATTCGGCTTATTCGTTGGCACTTGTAGAACTTCTAAGCCATAGATCTTCTTAAATTCTTCTTCCTCTGTCTTCGCTGTACCTGTCATACCCGCTAGCTTGCGGTACATACGGAAGTAGTTCTGGAATGTAATCGTTGCAAGTGTCATACTCTCGTTCTGCACTTCTAAGCCTTCCTTGGCTTCAATCGCTTGATGTAATCCATCACTATAACGACGACCTTGCATCAGACGCCCCGTGAATTCATCTACGATCATAACTTCTTCTTCCGCCACTACGTAGTCGACATCCAGACGCATGATAACATTCGCCTTGAGTGCTTGTACGATATGGTGATTCAACGTTACGTTCTCATGATCATATAGGTTCTCAATACCGAACGCCTTCTCTGCCTTACCTGCTCCTACCTCCGTAAGCGCAACAGACTTCACCTTAATATCTACCGTGTAGTCCTCTTCACCCACTAGACGCTTCACAAAGCGATCTGCTGTGTAATACAGTTCTGTAGACTTCTCAGCTTGTCCCGAAATAATTAACGGTGTCCGCGCTTCATCCACCAGAATAGAATCGACCTCATCGATTACACAGAAATACAATGGACGTTGTACCATTTGTTCTTTATACAACACCATATTGTCACGTAGATAATCGAAGCCAAATTCATTATTCGTACCATAGGTTATATCACAGGCATAAGCAATTTGCTTATCTGCATGATCCATACCATTCATATTAACACCAACAGTTAATCCAAGAAATTCATATATAATTCCCATTTGCTCACTATCACGTTGTGCTAGATAATCATTGACAGTAACGACGTGCACACCTTTACCCAATAGTGCGTTCAGATACACGGGAAGCGTTCCTACTAGTGTCTTACCTTCACCCGTCTTCATCTCAGCAATTCTACCTTCATGAAGTGCCATACCGCCCACTAACTGTACATCGAAGTGGCGCATTTGGAGCGTACGCTTGGAAGCTTCTCTCACCGTAGCAAATGCTTCTGGCAAAAGCTCATCTATCGATTCACCCTTTTCAAGGCGAGCGCGAAATTCCTCTGTCTTAGCTTTCAGTTGTTCATCCGTGAGTGCTACAAATTGTGGTTCCATTTGGTTGATTAGTTCGACCGTCTTCATAAGACGCTTGACATCACGTTCGTTGATGTCACCGAATATTTTCTTTACAAGTCCTAACATGGTTAACCCCTTTCGTTCAAAACAGATGGTTGAACCAACTTCATAACTCCGAGGGTTAATAATGAAATTGATTCCTTAAAAGATTGTTTGCATAAATTGTAACAGTTTGAACCCAATGCCGCAACACAGGTTGTCTCCACGTTACCATTGAATAACTATAACACTTTCTACTATAAGAATGAACTATCAGATAGACACCTCGTATGTTTCTATAATAGATACGCACAAACAACCCCATCCGTTGCGCGGACAGGGTTGTTTAAATTCATATGACGATCGTATAATTAGCTCTGTTCAATCAGACCATATTTACCATCATTACGCTTATACACTACATTTACTGCTTCATTATCGATATTAGAAAATACGAAGAAATTATGTCCAATCATATTCATTTGCAGGATTGCCTCTTCCACATCCATAGGTTTGAAGAAGAAACTTTTGGTACGCACAACTTCCAATTCGTCTTCAATGTCACCATTGACAATCGAACCTGATGCTGCCGATCCTTCAGCAAATAATGTCTTTAGACTTCCAGCCTGGCGGAACTTACGGTTGAGCTTCGTCTTGTGTTTGCGAATCTGACGTTCAAGCTTGTCCACAACGGCATCAATCGATGAATACATATCATCACTATGATCTTCCGCGCGAAGCATAAGCCCTGGCAATGGGATAGTTACCTCTACCCTGTGTAACCCTCGATTAGCACCTAAAGTAACATTACCATCTGTCATCAATGGTTCATCAAAATACTTCGTAAGCCTGCTGAGTTTTTTATCAACATACTCCTTCAAAGCACTTGTTACCTCAATCTGTTGACCACGAATACTGAAATTCATAAGGCACTCCTCCTTTGCAAATTCATTATAACACAATCGTTAACGGGAAGTAAAAGGGTGATTTATATGTAGTAACAAACTTTGAGAACCCTTAGAATTGTTCAGAAAAATTTAATATCTATCTTATCAAACAAACAATACAGACCCTGGAAGTATCCAGGGTCTGTACTCTATTCATTCAACTATAATTAATATTTCAACTATATTGGTTCGGCAATTGCCGTACGAATTATAATTTAGTTACGTTAGCTGCTTGTGGTCCACGAGCTCCATCAACAACGTCGAATTCAACTTCTTGACCTTCATCTAGTGATTTGAATCCTTCAGATTGAATCGCAGAGAAATGTATGAATACGTCATTACCCTCACTTGTTTCTAAGAAACCATACCCTTTTTCTGCGTTGAACCATTTCACTTTACCTTGCATACATAACATTCCCTTCGTTTTAAAAAATGACGTAAGCAAGCGCTTACTTTAGGAATATAACATTATAAGGAAGGGCATGTCAAATTAAAAATCTATTACATATCATGTTATTTCTTTGGATACATCTTTAGCAATGGAATGCTTTTACTATAATCAAAATCATAGATATACATAGAAGTCTCTATACGGTGACTATCGATCGAGAGTAGTTCTTTATATGAAAATTGGATATTTGGATTCTGTATTACGTGATCAAACAATAATAGGAAGTCCGCTTCTAGTCCATGGGAACTAGACTTGAAGATTTCACCATCAACTTCTCGGTCTGAAATTTCATGTAGCTCGCAGTTGTTCATCGTTGCACAAAAGTCTCTTTTATCCATAAGTGTAATAATATTGTCGTTAGCACCATGAAATGAATAAATAGAACATTGGTTATGTAGCCCCATACTAATGGTCGGTAAATTTAATATTTCTACGTCTTGAATGATATTCCCGGCCATATAATTAAATTCATAGATGACACCATTGATATGAAGCACTCTATTATCCAAAATATAAGATGGGAATAACCATGCTGAATTATCAATCATAAGTGTAAATAAGCCCGGAGCAAAAATATTACATAAGTACGTTAAATATGCCCCATGTGAATGACCATATGCAATAACCTTTCCTACGTTAAATGTCATCCCATTATCTTTAATAATCTCTACGATTGCTGTGATTGCAGTAATATTATCTAAAGCTTGCATGATACCCATATCATTGAAATTGTGCTTAGATTCCGGCAGTCTTTCAGACTGCATAAATTCCCATCCGAAATAGTCGCATTGTATGGTCACTAGATTATATTGATCCGCAAAATTTGATCGCATCTTTCGATAAACATTTGAATTAGCATGTGCTCCAAACCCAGGGATGAACAATAGTAGTCCAGTATCCTTATTTATTCCATTCTCTGGTTCTGAAAAATATACATTTAAATCTCTTGGTGAATAACCGTTGTATATATTGGGATGTCCACCCATTGTGAAATTATAATCCTTTGCCATTTGAAGACTCCTCTAATTGTTAAAACATTCTATTATTCGTTCAATAACGTACATTTGATCCTCTTGATTCAATTTAGTATCAGAAGGTAGACAAATTCCGTTATTGAACAACTCAGAACTTACGTCCCGACCAAGTTCATGTGTGAAATAATCCGTATTCTCAAATAGCGGCTGCATATGCAACGGCTTCCACACTGGACGTGATTCAATATTGAATTTTTCCAAATGATCAATCACTTGCTCAACGACCACGCCGGTCTTGATCGGGTCCATTAGCATAGCTGTCAACCAACGCGTAGACTTACCATCATCCGTCTCTGGCATGAACTCAATACCATTAATCATGGATAAGGATTGTTGATATAATTCGAATATTTGCCTTTTCTGAGAAATGCGTTCATTCAATACTTGTAATTGACCTCGTCCTATACCCGCTAATACATTGCTTAATCTATAATTATAACCGCTTTGACTATGTTGATAGTGTTTAGCTTGATCCCTAGCCTGTGTAGCAAAGAATCTAGCCTTCTCTAATTGATTCATATCTTCAGATACTAGCATACCGCCACCGGAGGTTGTAATAATCTTATTTCCGTTAAATGAAAAAATACCGTACTTCCCTATCGATCCGCTCATCTTCTGGCCATAAGTAGCTCCAAGGGATTCAGCTGCATCTTCCACAATCGCTACTTCATAGGTGTCACATATTGCCATAATTCGATCATAATTAGCACTTTGCCCATATAGATTGACCACGATCACAGCTTTGGGTCTCTTTCCCTTACTAGCATATAGGCTAAGAGCTCGTTCAAGTGCATCTGGTGACATATTCCAACTATCCGGTTCAGAGTCAATAAATACAGGAGTTGCCCCTTGATATAGAATTGGATTGGCGCTGGCTACAAAAGTTAACGAGGAACAAAACACGATATCATCTCTTCCAACTTCCAGTAGTACTAAAGCCAAATGAATAGCAGCCGTTCCTGAACTTAAAGCAACTGCTCCCATGCTGCCAGCATAGCTTGCTACTTCAATCTCCAAGGCGTTTACATTTGTTCCAAGAGGTGCAATCCAATTCGTCTCGAACGCTTCGTTAATGTATTGTTGCTCTAGCCCACTCATATGTGGTGATGATAAATAAATTCTGTTTCGATTAGACATTTCATTTCATCCCTTAGCTTTATAGGTTTTTAATAACTTGTGCAGGACACCCAACAGCTATTACATGACTTGGCACATCACGTATAACACACGAAGCGGCTCCAATCGTTGTATGTGCACCTACCCTCACACACGGAATAAGGCAGGCACCAATACCAACGTGACTGCTACGCCCAATCTTAACTCCACCGGCCATATGTACGCCTGGTGAAATATGTGCAAATGATTCAATGAAACAATCATGGTCTATTGTAGCTGCAGTATTAATAATAGCGTGTTCCTCAATATAGGCATCCGCATTAATGACAACATTAGGCATAACTACCGTGCCTTCACCAATAGAGACATTGGAACCGAGGATTGCACTTCTGTGGATAGCTTTACCAAAATTAACACCAACACATTTCAATTGAGCAACAATTCTTTCCCTAACATCGTTATCCCCAATTGCTACAATAAATAGGGATTCTGGATATTGGATTAAAATCTGACTAACGTGAGCAGAAGTGCCTAGATTAGGCAAGCCGTTCCAATGAATGTCTTGGCAATAATCATCCATGATGCCATAGACTTGTTCATCACAAGAGCGCAATATATCAAGTACAACCTTAGCATGTCCTCCGGCTCCATAGACAATATAACTCAAAGACTCATCTCCTTAGTAGGTAATTGTCTTTTGTATAACATCATCTGAACTCGATATTTGTTTTAATATTTCTACAATAGAATTACTTGTATTCTCCCTGTAGTATACGTTATTTACAAGTTCAACGCGTTGTTGAAATATGCTTGATAGTACATAATCTACGGCGGATTGAAGCTCCGATCCATTCTCTGTTATATCCACTACGTTAGCTGACCTTTCTCTTCTACCCTGTCTGTTTCCAATGTTAATTACTGGCGTATGATAAGAAGCTGCTTCTATAATACCTGACGAAGAGTTCCCTACCAATACTTCAGCATGTCTCAATATAGTCAGATAGTCTAATTGTTCAAAACTCGTTACACAATGTATCTTGTCCGATCCATACTTTCGTAAAAAGCGATCGTATACTTCCAATATCGTATCTGCGCCTGCATCTGAGTTCGGCATAACACAAATGATGTCCATTTCACTCGCATATAACACTTCTAACATTTGGTTCAACTCTAGAAGATCAGTAGCCAATGTAGTGACTGGATGATATGCAAATAGGATATATTTATTAGTTGAAATATTAATTTTGTATTTCAGCAGCGTACAGGCAAGTTCAGGCAACGTGGTATTCATCATCGTTTCAATTCGAGGGGCACCCACTAAGTGAATTCTCCACGGATCTTCCCCAAGCTTGATCAGACGTTCTTTACTACCTTCTGTTGCAACTAGATGAATATGTGCCAACTTACTGATCGCGTGACGTACAGACTCGTCAATGGTACCCGATACCTCACCGCCATGTAAATGAACAAGCGGAATGTTCATATGTGATGATACGATAGAAGCTGCCAGCATTTCTCCTCGATCACCTAGTACAATAACGACATCTGGTTCAATCACTTCTATGGATTGTGTCATTCCTAGGATCGCTAAGCCAATACCTCGAGACATGTTCGCATGTGTCGCACCTTGCAGCAAAGTATCCACTTGAGCAGATATACGAAATCCGTCGTTTTTAATGAGATTGACTGTGTATCCATGCTGAGGTGACAAATGCATTCCTGTAATCAATAAATGTAATTCCAGTGATGGATCTGCCTCAATTGCTTGTAATATCGGATAATATATTCCATAATCAGCCCTTGTTCCTGATACCACTAGTATCCTTTTCATGTCACATCGTCCCAAGAGATCATCTCATCTTGCTGTAGATCCTTTAATAGACTTTTTCCTATCACGTCATACAGGAATTTCGGTTCGATCCCCGTACCAGGTCGTTTAACGCTAAGATCAGCTACTGTTAATCGTTGACCTGCCTTTTTATTAGTTGCCATTACAATGCTTTTTCGAGCTACTTCCTTGGTATTCTCTTCTGAAGGCATGCATCTTTTGATTCCATCGCCTAAAGCTTGTTCAACATTACGAATCGCAGTTACCATCTTGGTGAAATCAACTGGTTCCAATGAAGCCTTATGATCAGGTCCAGGAAGTGTGCGGTCCAACGTGAAATGCTTCTCAATCATTTGTGCACCCAGAGCAGTAGCGGCGATAGCAACTTCAATACCTGCCGTATGATCAGAGTATCCCGTTATTGTATTGAATGTATTCGACATCGTTTTCATAGCCAATAGATTAACATCTTCCAATGGTGCAGGATAATCCGAAGTACAGTGTAATAGAATTACCTTGCTCTTCTTAAACACATGTATCGATTCGCTGATTTCTTCTATGTTAGACATCCCTGTAGATAGGATAACAGGTCTTCCATACTCATCTATCTTATGAAGAAAGGGAATATTGTTCATGTCTCCTGAACCAATCTTGAATGCATCTATATCAATTGAATCGAGAAACTCTGCGCTTTCCTCATCGAACGGTGTGGATAGAAAGTCTATCCCCTTATGCTCACAATAACTCTTCAAATATATGAAATCATCAAATTGGAGTTCTAGCTTCTTAAGCATTTCCAACTGACTCTCAGTTGTTCCAGTATTCTCAGTCTGATAAGCTGCCTTCTTAGCGTGCTTAGAGACAAGATTCTCACTTTTAAAAGTCTGAAATTTCACAGCATCTGCACCAGCTAGAACAGCTTGATCAATACATTGTGTAGCAAGATCCAACGAGCCATTATGATTGACTCCGATCTCAGCTATGATATATACGGGACGCTTACTGGTTGTGTCATGAGAGAAAAAGCTTTGGATCGACATCTCAACGCCTCCTAATATCGAGGATTCCCTCTTATTGCGCTTCTTTTAACAGAAATTCTGCCCATTTCAAATCGAATTCACTATCGATATCAATGGATCTATTCCTAGGCATAACATATCCGCAATTCTTACGACCTACTAAGGTATTCTCATTCATCAGAGTATCTCTTCTTACGATATAAATGGCGCCATTAAGAACATACGAATCCTTCAATTCTTGTCTTCTCAGTCTTACATCTTCTCTATCATTCTTCAGATAAGAACTAAGCATATCCCCTTCTAATTCTCTTAGTAGATATGGAGGGGCTTCCGTCAGAGCTACACTCTGAAGAGAGTCCGCTTCTTGATCCATAAATATACGATATGCTTCTTGAACATCTACAGCATTGCGAAGTGGAGAAGTAGGTTGTAAGAGTATAATATTATCGAAAAGGCGATCACATTCTTGCTCATAGAATCCAACCGTGTGTTTGAGAACATCCATCGTTGAGGCACTATCTGTAGCCAAGTTCTCTGGTCTCATAAAAGGGACGCTCGCACCCGCCTGTCTAGAGATGACTGCAATCTCTTCACAATCGGTGGAGACTGCCACTTCGTCAATATACCCACATTTCAATGCAGCTTCAATGCTATACTCGATTAAGGGCTTCCCATACAAAGGTAATATATTTTTGCGTGGCAGCCCCTTTGAACCACCACGAGCAGGGATAATAGCTAAACAGTTCTGTTGGCCTCTCATAGAAGCCGGCCCTCGAAGTCCAACTTATACTTTTTCATTAATTGTTTAATATCTTCCATATATAACTGAATAGCGTGACTTGATGAATAATCACTATGCTTAGCTTTCCAGAAGCCATCATATACTTCCTCCGGAGAATGAAACGGTGATTTAACAATATACATTTGTTCATTCTCTAATGCCCGCTCGGATTCTTCAAGCGTCATTAATTCCTCATATAGCTTCTCCCCAGGTCTAATACCGATCTCCGTAATCCCGCCCGTAAATGTCTTGCCTGAGGCATTCTCGTACGATTGAATTAAACAAATGGCTAAATCCATGATTCTAAGAACTGGCATCTTCAATACGAACACTTCTCCACCTAAGCAACATTTTGCCGCTTCAAGGACAAGTTGAACTGCTTGGGGGATGGACATCATAAATCGAGTCATCTCTTTATGAGTAATGGTTAATTCTTGCCCTTGCATAATCTGATTCTTAAACAAAGGTATAACTGAACCCCTAGAACCCATAACATTTCCGAATCTTACACAAGCGAACGTTGTACGCTTACTACCCTTATACAGATTCGCTGCAGACATTAGCTTCTCAGATAGCAACTTGGTTGCACCCATCGTATTCGACGGGTTCACAACTTTATCTGTACTGATGGAGATCACTTTCTCCACATTGTGTTCAATTGCTACTTCAATAATATTCTGGACACCTAGAACATTCGTCTTCACTGCTTCCATTGGGTTATATTCGCATGCAGGAACATGTTTCAGTGCCGCTGCATGAAAGATATAATCCACACCCTCTGCAGCGTAACTTAATCTTTCCTTGTCTCTTATGTCACCGATCAGATACCTAACATTCGAGTATTCTTTCAGTTCGTGTTGTAGATCAAATTGTTTACTCTCATCCCTACTGTATATTCTTACCGATTGGGGTTTATATAATAAGATATTCCGTACAATCTCGCTGCCTATTGACCCTGTTCCACCTGTAACTAGAACCACTTTATTTGTAAACATATAGACCCCCGGTATTTAGTTATTTATACGGACACTAATTATTATCATCACTTCACATCAATGATCGTATTCATACGTTCAATCGATTCCCTCAATATTTCTTCAAGCGTTGGAATTTGCTCAATCATGTTCTTAAGCAGTGTACCCAAATGTTCATCGATAAGATCGGATTTTTTAATTAGTTGTGTTTCCGTAACTATGGTTGGTAAGTGCTGGTCAAAGCTAGCAATCTCTAATGGCATAATGGATTCGAAAATGGACGAGAACCAATCTCTGTTGGCTATCATACCCCATTGTTGTTCAATCTTTTCTATCAGCTTTTGACCTCGGTCAGGCTTTGTTCTGGCCATTTCACGTATCTTACTCATCAATTTCTGCAGACTAATAATCTCCATACGGACATTTGAAAGGTCAACTAATGTCGATTCCATTTTCGCTTTGACATTCATTATCTTCTCTGTATCTTGAACAAAGGTAGATTCTTGAATCATTTGTGCGATTGCATTAGAATCAATCACTTCATTAACTACCATCTCATATACTTCTTCTATTGGTTGAAATGGCGCTCCTTCAATCACTGCGCCGTTGCGAGTAGTATTGATAAATTCAACTTTCGGAAGATTGGCAATCAAATTCTCCAATCCAGCTTTCATCAATAGGAAGCTATCATCTGTTGCATTATTTGTTCCCTTTACGTTAGGAACTTGTTTCTGTGCAATATTCACTTTGTGTTGTGTAACGTCACTTGCAAAATGTTCTATACCTGCCGTGTAGAATTTATCGTCAGGAAAGGATAGATCCTGTCCTGCTAGTACTATTCTTGTTGCACCAAAGGAAACAGCCGCTTGAATAACCGTCCCCGCCACAGTTTCTGTAGGCACGATGAATAGCTGCTCTTGCCTAATATTCATAAAGTATTGGGTTATCAAGTCACTCTTCATTACACTATGAATCTTTGGCGCCCGACTTTGGTCAGATATTTCATAATATGATGAAGAGGTGAATAGTAATGGCGCATCCAATGTTCCAGGTTGAGAGAATATTTTATTATTTACAGGATGACCATCCATAATAACTGCAAGATGAGGCCTTATCCCATTCTTAAGCAAAGCTTGAATGCTAGAACCCGCTGCAATGATTAGCACATGTGATTGTATACGTCTTAACCATTCGATATCTTCTTGTAACGAAGGTCCAGACGAGACTACAACAGCAGTTACGCCTTCAAAAGCGTTATAACATTGCTCAATGGAAGGAGTGCTTAGAACTTCAGGTAAATGATACAGATAATTGCGTGTCCAATCTAACTTGAAGAAGTTCTCTGTATGTTTGTTAGAGAAGAAAGTTCTTCTATATTCCTGAAATTCCTCCTTCACCTTACGTAGTAAATCCATTTCTGTATCTAGATATTCACGCAGAGCCACAAACATCATTTCTTCTTGCATGTAGCTACACACCATATGAAACATCATGTTCAACTGCGATTTACCTACCGATAACCAGTAGAAATTAGGGTGTTCCAATAACAGACTAAGATCATAATCGTTGAGCGCCTTACGAAAGAGGTCTTCATCCGGTTCATATACAAACAACCATCGGTTCGGATAGAGTTCAAGAAGATCAGCAATGCTGAGTCCTCTTCCAAATCCGTATATAAAGATGATCTTACAATCATTAAGGAGACCATCTACGGCATTCAACCACTCCGTATCCCTTTCAAAGGATTCTTTAAATGAAATGGATTCAGATAACTTAGTATTTTGAGCCGATTGTATTTTTGTAGCAACATGAGGAAACCTCTGTTGTAAAGTATCGTAATTTCGTTTTAATAGAGACAAGAAGATACCACCATCCCACGTGAAGTTATGTTATATACTATATCGGAATTTTTAGAGTCAGATTGAACCTTTCCACAAAAAAACCCCCTCATCATAAAGGCAATGAAGGGTCTATCTATCTTATTCATTTAATTTCGGTGATCAATAAAAAGACTGTCTATAGCATACACTTGTTGATATGCATTCTTTTGTTCACGAATAGATCCACGCTTCTCTAACCATACACCAAGCTCATTCTGTAAATTACACATATGTTGTAGAATTTCAGCATCTTGACTTGTAATGACTTGGATGCGCTGTTTATGTGCCTGTGTCATTATTATTGCGTAATCTTCCATCGCTTGAACAATTCTTTGTCTATTCGTAGCGAACTGTTCAAAGTCTTCTTCAGTCATTTGAGTTAAGTTATCATATGTTGCTTGAGTCAAACTCTGTAGATCATCTAATAGTACATGCAACTTTTGTTCTTCCATTACATACTACCTGCATCACTTGAGTTTTTACTGGCTTCAAACCAAGTATCACGCAATTCAATCAAATACCCAAGAACTTCTTTAGCGGGTGCGTCAGATTTGCGTACGTTAGCGTCAATCAACTGATGCATCATATACTCATATAACCGATTCAAATCATTTGAAATAGCATAACTGAAATCTAAAGCAGAGACTAATTCATGTATTATTGCTTGCGCTTTACATAGATTATTATTACTCTTCTCATAATTACGTTCCTCAATGCCCTCGATGCCTGCGCGAACGAAACGAATAGCCCCATCGTACAACATAATTAACAATTTGGATTTAGGTGCTGTTTGCGCTTGAATCTGTTGGTATTTCTGATAAGGTGCATTAATCAAATTATATTACCTCCTTATGACATGAAACTAGAAAGGACTGACGATGTTGAGTTAAACTTATTTATTGCCGTTTCCATCCCGGTAAACTTCTTGAAATAGTTGGTTTCAATTCTGGTTAACCGACTCGTCATGTCCGCAATACGGCGATCAAGACTAGATAATTGTTCACCCATCGTACTTGAATTGATAAATGTTGATGTAATATCTGAACTAACTCTGGATGTACCTGCCGTTTCGGCCATTCTTTGAAGGGATACATTTGAGATCTTTCTTAATTTAGCAATGATACCGTCTTTTTCGGTATACTCATTACTCAATAATTTATCCTTATCTTGATTACCAAAGAAATTATTAAGGATCTCAGGATCACTATTTAATGCGGTCTTGAGCTTGTCGGTATCTAGAATTAATTTACCACGTGTATCATAAGTACCTGTAGTAATCCCAAGTTCGGATAGCATCAATGGTTGATTTTTCCCATCGCTACCAATTCTCCCTATATCGACTCCCTGCATCATCGCATTACGCATCTCAATAACTGTATTCTGCAGAATAGTATCATTCTTCAGCATTCCGCTCTTGGCCTTGCTTGTCCACAATTTTATTTCTTCGTCACTCATGTCACCTTTTTGTTCCGTTGTGAGTGGCGTGTATTTCTTATAGCGTTCTTCATTTACACTGCTATTCATGGCCCCTAGCACTTCATTATATGCATTTACGAAGTCTTGAACATTCTCAACAAGCTTATCCGTATCTTTGGACACTTCAATATTAGTTGATTCACCTGGAGGTGTTACACCTTTTAGAGTAAGGGTGACACCATTTATATCAAATGTGTTGGTTGATTTGGATACAGCGAGACCATTGACGTTCAATACAGCGTCTGTACCTGAAGTTATACTTAGTCCAAACATATCACTTATATTTAAATCCACTTTAATGTTGCTTACTCCTGTCACTTTGCTTGTCAAGGACAATCCTGATTTTTCATCATAAATTGCAGTTACACCGGTCTGTGTATTAGCGTTTATTTTATTCACAAATGATTCTATCGTTTCACCAACATCAATTTGGATATCTACGTTACCAACTTTAACTTTATCGTCTTTAGGTGTACCGATAGGCACTCCATCCTTAGTTCTTTCTACTACCCAATCAGCAAAATCAGATTTAATTGTCGGGGACTTGGTTGTCCAGTCCTTACTAACTGCCCTTGAGGCCGTAGCTAGACTTGTTACCTGAATATCCAGACTTCCACTAGCAGAAGATGATGCCACGGCTGAAACAGCCGATGTGTTTCCAGTTACTGTCGCCTTTTGTGCATTAATGGAGCTGCTTAAGCTTAATTTAGCTAATTTATCTTGTAAGAAGGATACCATCTTTGTACTTGTCTCACGGTAGCTTTCTCTCTTCCACTCCATCAATTGTTTCTGTGCCGTCATCTTATCCAGTGGTATGCTTTCAGCTTTCATTAACTTCTTAACCATTGCATCAATGTCCATACCCGATGCTAGACCACTTATTCTAGTTACCATAGTATTACCTCCTATATTCTTTTATCTATAAGTATCCCTGTAATTTCCATCATTCTGGCTGCCAAATCAAGCAACTTCTCTGGTGGCACCTCACGAATTAAATCTCCGGTCTCTTTGTTCATTACTTTGATCATGATAGCATTTGTCTTCTCATGAACTGAGATTTCAAGTGATTTCTTCGGACCTTGTATTACATCAATCGCCTTCTGGAGCTCAGCAATAGCTTGATCTTGTGTCTGTTCACTTGTATGTACACCAACCGTTGTTTGTACCACTGCTGGTATTTGTGATTGATTCATTTCAGTTTCTATAGATATTTCTCTTTTCCCTATATTTGCTCTTTGAACTGGTATAACATTGCCCTTATTGGCTATTACCATTGAATCCATATTGAGACCTCCACTTATAATTTAATTCAATCTTAGTGAAACTACTCTGCTTCTCAATGCTGTTACCTTATATATCGGTTAATAAACTCAAATATTTATATGAATACAAAAAAAGATCCTGCAAGAAGCAGGATCTTTCGAAGTAATGATTGTTTCGTAATATTAACGAAGCAATGACAATACACCTTGAGGGTTGGAGTTCGCTTGTGCAAGCATCGATTGAGAAGCTTGTAGCAAGATGTTGTTCTTAGACATAGCAACCATTTCTTTAGCCATATCAGTATCACGGATACGTGATTCTGATGCAGTCAAGTTCTCAACAGTTGTTCCTAGGTTGTTAGAAGTATACTCCAAACGGTTTTGAATAGCACCCAACTTCGCACGTTGCTTAGCAACGTTGTCGATAGCAGTAGTTGCAGCTGAAAGCGTAACTGCTGAAGTCAAGCCACGAACTTGAGAAGAGTTGATTCCAGTAATTGTAACTTGGAATAGATTATCATCTGCTTGGATTACTACAGAACCACCAGAGATGTTGATTCCGTTAAACTTAGTGTTAGAAAGGATAGCATCGATTTGTCCACCAAGTTGACCAAGTTCTGCCTTGATGTTGGACTTATCGCCAGCGCTATAAGTTCCGTTCAATTGTTGAACGCTAAGTTCTTTCATACGAGTTAACATTGAAGATACTTCGTTCATTGCACCCTCAGCTGTTTGTGCGAAAGAGATACCATCTTGAACGTTACGTTGAGCTTGCTCAAGACCGCGGATTTGCCCACGCATTTTCTCTGAGATTGAAAGACCAGCAGCATCATCAGCAGCACGGTTGATACGTAGACCTGAAGATAACTTCTCCATGTTCTTGCTTGCTGCAGTGTTGTTAAGACCCATGTTACGGTGTGTATTTAAAGCTGGAATATTGTGATTGATAATCATTATAATTTCCTCCTTGAAATGGTTTGTTCCCACATCCATGTGGTTAAGCTCATTCACGGTCGGCCGCCCTGAATTATTGCTCTTAATTATATATCGACGGTTAACAGCTAAATGTTTATAGTATTTTAATATTTTTTCAAATAAATTAATTTGATAGATTATCCATTATCTTTTTGAGCTGATTAACGTCTATTGCAGCACCCAAATTGTTCTGTTGAATCGCTTCAAATATTTCCTTGCGATAAATATCTATCGACTTAGGTGCTGAAATTCCCAATTTAACTGTATCTGCCTCTACGGAGAGCACGGTAACTTCAATATCATTTTGTATAACGACAGTTTCACCCTTTTTTCGTGACAGTACTAGCATTAACCCTCACCACCTTCAGGATTGTCTTTGTTATTAGCCCACAGTAAATGTCTGGTATTATAGGGTACATTCTGAAGCACAACTTGTTTAGCATTCTGATTCTCGGAGTTAATAATTAACGGAGCTAGCAAATTAAGAGTTACCTTATGATGATCACTATTCCATGTAACGATACATCGAACATTCACTTGCTCAGGACTTTTTATTTCAATCTCTTCTAACAAATCATCTGGCACATCTAATTCATAATCTGGATAAAAATCAAACGGATTCACGATTATAAACGCAACGGATGAATCATCTTGCGAAATCAAATAACTAAAGTTTTCGTCATATTGTTGAATAGCATATTTCTTTAACATCTTAAACCCAGGTAATCCTTTGGGGAAAATAACGATATTTGATTGGTTGTCCATAGTATAACCTCCATTGTTTATGAAACAAAAGAGCTATGGATTCTTTCATCCCCATAGCTCTTTGATTTCAAAGTTTAATTACATCCCACTATCTCATATAATCCACTAGACTTGTGGACATAATCTGTGCGGATGACTTCAATGCCGCTTGATAGATCGTTTGAGCAGAGGTAGCTTGAATAAGTAAGCTAGCAATATCTGCATCTTCTGTTTTGGACTTAAGTGTAGTCAGATTAAGATTGTTATCTGTTAAACGATTCTGTACTAATTCAACTCGGTTCGTACGTGCACCAACCTCCGTCTGTGCAGCAAGCATCTTCGTCATTCTAGATTCAATCTTAGTCAATTGCCCACTAATGTTGGTGAAGTTACCACTTAGCACAGCTGCGGAGAGATCATCGAGAAGTTTAAAGGTATTATCCGCTTCCGTACTACTACCGAAGAATTCACTACCCGATGTATTGATTCGGAACGTTACCTCATCACTAATTGAATATTCAACTTCTGCAGTATCTGCGTCGATATCTGCAAAATTCGTAACTGTGCCAGATAATTGGTACGGAGGCACATCATATTTTTGACCATTAAAAATATACTTACCTCTAATTTGTGTGTTCCCGATATCAACGATATGTGACTTTAATTCTTGGATCTCTTGATTAATAGCAAACAATCCAGATTCATCAAGCGTTCCATTGGACGCTTTAACTGTTAATTCCTTCACACGTTGCATAACATCTGTAGCTTGTGACATGTTGGTATCCGTCGTATCCAACCAACCAACTGCCGCATCAGTACTTGTCTGATACTGTTCATTCGATGCTAAGTCTGATCTATATCGAAGTGCATATGTCACGCCTACTGGGTCATCTGATGGTTTGTTAATTCTACGACCTGTAGAAATTTGATTCTCCATCTTATTCATACTGTAATTGTTGCGATTAAGATTGGTCAACAACTGTGAGCTCATCATGCTAGAAGTAACACGAATAGACATCAAAGAACCTCCTTATTAATTAACGTCCCACTACCCCTGTACCGTTAATTAATTTATTTAATAATTCATCAAACGTAGTCATAAATCTTGAAGCAGCACCATAAGCATGTTGATATTTAATTAAATTACTCATTTCCTCATCCAATGAGACACCACTTATGGATTGACGACTGCTATTCACCTGATCTGTAAGTAGCATTGCATTCTGTACTTGTCTTTCAGCTTCTTTACTTTCCACACCAATTTGTCCAACGATGGAGGTGAAGAAGTCATCCACAGTAACTGGTTTGGAGAAGGATGGACCAAAGTCAAATCTGCCACTTTTCAACCCAGTCATTAGAATAGCTAACGAATTGTTTCCTGCAACAACCTTTTCATCTGTCCCTGTACCATCTGAACGGATGGAGGAAGCAATATAGTTGGGGTCATCTTTGATCAATTGACTTAATGTGATATTATCTGCGGTCAGAGGTGATCCATCTTTAGATACGAAGAAATCACCACCAGCAACCGGAGGGTTACCCGTTAATGTATAACCTAGGCTATGCAATTCATTGATACCATTAACAGTGACCGTTAGGCTAGTATCTAATTTTCTATTATTGTTTGCATCGCTATACGTAATATTATTTAATACAGTTCCATCTGGTAGAACCGAACCTGCTGGAATAGTAACTTCGACTTTACCGTTTGCTATTGTATCTGCTAACTGATTCAGTTGATTCTTATAATCTGCTACATACACATCTCTTGAATAGAGTGTACCGAAAGTCTCTCCACCCGTTAAAGTGCCACCTTCATATCCTGCTTGAAGCGTTTCTGCAGTAATGGCATTAGCCGTACCACCAGCAACTACAATCTGACCAGCAAGTGTGACTTGGTATCCAGTCTCTAATGGAGCTACTTGAACATTGGCTAACTTAGACAATTGATCCATAGCATAATCTCGCTGATCACGAAGATCATTTGCATTATCGCCAAGACTCTCGATCTTATTGATATTTGAATTAAGACCAGCTACCTGACTTAGTAGGGAATTAATACTTGAGGCCTGTAGATCAAGACTATTTGTTAAATCACTTGTTAAATCATTCATCTGACGACTCATCTGATTCATGGCATCTGTCATAGCCAGTGTAGTCTCTTTAACGATTTTGCGGTTCGTAATATCTTGTGGGTCCTTACTAAAATCTGCCCAAGCACTCCAAAAGTTATTAATAACTTTAGCTAATCCACTATCGGAAGGTTCATTTATGGTTGCTTCTAATTTCCCAAGCACAGAGAATCGAACATCCCATGCCCCTTGAGATGAACTTTCTTTACGAAATTGATCATCCAAAAAGGATTCCCGTACGCGTTCAATGGATACGAACTCAGATCCTGTTCCCAATTGTCCTGGCGATGTTGAACGTAAGAATGCAAATGGAGCTAGGGGTATGGATTCTGTCATTTTCACTACTTGTCGTGAGTATCCGGGTGTATTAGCATTGGCAATATTATGTCCGGTTGTACTTAATGCAGCCGTTTGAGTGAACAAACTTCGTTTTGCAGTTTCAATTGAATGAAAAGTTGATGTCATAAGATCCTCCTTAATTACGCACGCGTATCAAAAACACCAGGACGATTAGCCACATGAGTTTTGTCTGACGGATGCTGATAGAATGCTTCTTGCTCAGGATGTATCTGGAGTAATCCGATTGAAAAGTCAATGTAAGCTATCGCCTGTTGCAGCAATTTTTGATTTGTATCATTTAATAACTTCAAATTATTTAAAGTCTCATTCAATTGTAATTGGATCTTTTGAAGTCTAGCCTTATCTTCGGGTTCGAATACAAGCCTTGTGACTTCTTTTATATTGAGATTTAAATTGGATTTAATCCCTTTCTCTTTCAAAAAGAGATTCACAGAGACTGAACGTTCTTGTTCAAGCTCTTCAATCTTTTTAACCATTCTAGTTTCCTGTTTAACTAAAGAAATGATCTGCTCCATCTCATTAGCAATGATGAGTTGCTTTTTGTGTTCACCACTTACAATCAACTTCTGATGTTCCATATCCAGCTCGCCTAAAATATTGATAAGCCGTTCTAATGCCATATCATTCACCTAATTCTCAGAATGTTGTTTGAAATACGGGGCTAGCTTCTCAGCTAACTTGTTACTGTCCACATGATAAGTTCCTGTAGATACCTGTTGTTTCAAATCCTGTATTTGTTGCGTGCGTTCTGGATTAGCACTACGTTCTGTAGCTTGCAACATCTCCATAGCTTCGGCTGAGATGGTTACTTCGTCTTTGCGACGACTCTTCTTATCCTCATTCTGTCTGTTTACCTCTATGTTGCGTTGATAAGAATTAATGGCTCCCACTCGTCCGGTTTCGTTAATTTTCATAACTTCCACCTTCCTATTCTTCTTCATTATATAAAGGTCCGAACTTGTGTGAATAATAAAAACCGATAACCTTTACTAAGTTTATCGGTCATAAATGAAACATATATAATAGCTGTACACTTAATTCATTCGTAATTTTCTATTTATTATATTTATCGAGTGCGCTATAAGCGGATGAGCGGCTATTCTCATTGGTTCTATTTACTTGTTGATCTCGTGCAGACTGATTCATTTCTTTGGTAAGACGTTGTCTACATGAAGCACACATGTTACCTTCTTGAATAAATGCCGTAGCACACACTTCACAAGGATAGCTAAGATTAGGTGCATCAATCACCGATATACGACCTTCACGTATAAATTTAGTGATCTGTCGAACGGTCACACCCGTTACCTCAGATAATTCAGTCATAGAGATACCTCTATTTACTCTTAAATGATCGGAACACAGCTGATATTCAGCTTCTATCTTCTTTGTGCAATCCGAACATATATCTCTAAAAGTCATCGTAAAAAGCTTACCACATTTCGGGCAATTGATAAGATTCATCGCGACTCACTCCCCCATTCCATAAATTACATATAACCATACAAACTAGTATTTATATTAACTTATACAAGTGGCTTTCGTCTATCAAATAAATTACACGCTGCGGATTTGATCACGGTTCACTCTTTCTTAGTATATCATTTCTTTAGATGGACTTCCTCCTTTACGATCGAGCCCATGTCAAGCTATAGATCTCCACAGGATGTTGCAGAGCCTCTTCTAATTCCTGCAATACGTGTGCACATGCATTCATCGTGCTTCCCGTCGTATAAATATCATCGATTACAAGGATGCGTATTGGGCGAACTGCAAGTGCTTGGTGATTGGATTGAAGTATCTGGCCTACATGATGAAACATATCTGGATCACGACGAAACACGTTCTGCATATCTCGAATTCGGTCACCACGACTTTTGAAACTTTGTTTATCTGTATGGCGTGCTCTAACTAACAATTGTATAAAAGGAATATGTATTCTCTCGGCTAATCCAACGGCTAGCACTTCCGCTTGATTGAACCCTCTTTCCTCCAATCTGATTGCACTCACTGGAATGCACGTTATGATATCCATAGTCCATGCAGAGGTCGACTTCATATTACTGTATTCACTTCGCATTCTCATATAAGCCTTCACTAGCATCATTACAAGCAACGCACTATATCTCTCGTCACCTCTATATTTATACTGTCCAAGCCATTCTTTCATCATTCCATTATAAGCTACTGCACTTCGATTAGATTTGAAGAATCGTTCATAACCATCAACACGCGTACAATCTGGACATCCGATATGCCGACCACAGATCGTACAACGAGGGTCAACAATCCACGGAATCATCTGATAACATTCATCACAGATTCCTTTTCTCTGAGTTGATATGGTCTTCAATTTTCCACACGTGAGACAAGCTACTACCGGCGGACCGATAAGTCCATGTAGGGAGTTTATTATACTTTTCCAGATCATTATTCACTCCTTCTCCTTCTTATTCGAGTGGCATTGGTAGAACGCTCGAATGGATATGTGCCTATATTGTTCTTCTCAATGAATAGGTGCAATTGTGCATCTAATTTCAGCTAGTCTTCTATCGCGTTATGTTTAGTTGCATATTGTGTATCTAAATACCGTGTTTA
>NZ_JBITNB010000004.1:101062-198784 GCF_054373195.1 Paenibacillus sp. CMAA1364
TTGATTTGTTCTCATGGTGCTGAATTAAGTGTGCTTTTTGCAACTAGGTGAGAAGGGGAGAGAAGTTGGTAGGTAGCGTCAAGAAGTTTGTGTAAGTTTATGTTCGTGTATTGGTTTGTTTGTTGGTTTGTTGGTTTGTTGTCTAATTTAGCTCATGAATCGACATGCGAGTAACTCACTAGGGTGGGTGTCAGCGAATGGGCTTGTCCTGCCTTGTGGTTTTGTTCAGATAGCCACTCTTCTGTGCGATTCGGTTCATTCTTTTAATTTGTGTGATTGCTCTCTTCTGTGACCTTGTCCATGCTGTAGATGCTAGGAATACTCTTCCTGCTGGATCGTCCTTCGACCTACCTGCACGACCGGCCATTTGAATTAACGAAGCTTCGTCAAAAAGATTACTATCTGCATCTAGAATAAAGACATCACTACGAGGGACAGTCACTCCCCTCTCAAGAATAGTTGTTGTTACCAGTAACTTGATTTCCCTATTTCGAAAATCTATTACTTTCTGCGTTCGACTCTGATCTACGGATGATGTACCTTCGATATTAATCTTGGGTAAATGGCGACGCAGAAGCATCACTAATGGTTGTATGTGATGTATGCGTGAGACAAATACGAAACATTGCGCACCGCGCATAATGGAGTGCTTCAATTGGCGAAGAAGTTGATGGGGAATTCGCTGATGCTTGAGACATTTGGACACCGCCTCCATCTTAAGACGAGTGGGCACAGGTAGGGGATGTCCATGAAATCTGGCAGGCACTTTGGCATGCGGCAACCTTCCCGATGCTACTTCTTTTTGAAGTTCTCGTGGAGGTGTCGCTGACAAATATACAAATTTACCATCAGGCTTGCAGGCATGCTGTGCGGCATAAGCCAACATAGCATCATTATGGAAGGGAAATGCATCAATCTCATCGATAATGACTAGGTCAAATGCTTGATAAAAACGCATCAATTGATGTGTTGTTGCTAGTATGAGATTACCGGGCCTCCAGCGTTCCTCACTTCCACCATATAATGTCACTATGCTTTCATTCGGAAAGGCCTTCGCTAATCGTGGAGCAAGCTCCAATACAACATCCTTTCTTGGTGTTGCAACAAGAACTCTTCCCCCAACCTGCAAAACGTAGTCCAACAATGGGAAGATCATCTCGGTCTTGCCCGCTCCCGTTACCGCCCAAAGGAGAAAGCGTTGTGGTCGAATGGGCCTAGAGATGAGATTGTCTACAGGAGCTAAGAACCGCAGCGCAAGGCCTGCGGCTGCGCTTTGCGCTGCGCTAAGCCCCCACCGGCCCATGGCCTCGGTGGGGTGACCCCCGGCCGTGCCCCGCACGGCCGGATGCGCTGCTCCGCGGAGCAGCAGCGCACAAGCGCGGCTACGCCCTATTGCGAGACAGGACTCGCAATAGGCGCAAGCCGCGCTGCCGCACGAGGCGCATGCCGTGCGGCCAAGAGCAACGCTGCCACAACGTTGGCAGCGAAGCACCTTGCGGTGGCGTCGCAACCACCGCAACCGCGGAGCAGGCGGAGCGGCTGACGCAACGCCTGCACCAAAGGCAAGCTGGCCCTGTAAATAGGCCAGCTGTGCCACCTTTAACCAATCGCTTACCAACGATGGTGCAACCTCTGCTAACAATGCATCCACTTCATGGATGAACAACGATCGTCCACGAAGAGATTCGGCTAATATCGTCGCCTCTTGTCTTAATTGTTGCAAGGTTCGATCACTTCTTATTCTAGCTATTCTAACGTTCTCCTGAATGGCTGTCATGGATACAGAATTAAAGAGTTCATCTGTCGCATTAATTCGTGATCCTACTTTCATCTCTTCCTCAAGAACACGATAGACAGCATCTCTCCACTGCTCAGCGTTCCAATCATCTACGCCATGAGATGGCAGTTCCATTTTTTCAAGCCTGAGCGCCCATCCTAGGCGAATACGATCTGCCAGACATACCATCGTATATGATAATTCCCCTATTTCTTCATCCCACCACATTAAATCTACTCTACGGTCAAGCGAAATCTTAACCTGCCAGCGCCCGTCATACGACACCGCATATACCGACACTCTCACATCTTTCTCCCCCTTCATTCATTTCAGAACACACAAAAAAGCACATTCTCCTAGGATTACCATCTTAGAGAGTGTGCTTCACACCTTGTTATCTATGCGATTAATATCTGTTATCTCTCCATACCATGGGTTAACCCTGTACATATGGAATGCGTGAGGCCTCATGAGGTAATCTCAAATCTATGACTGTCGATCCTTCGAATCCTTCTTGTTCTATGCTGTTTCTAAGTTCATCCGCATCTACACCTAAGCATACTCTAACGCATACATGAAGTCCCAAAGAATCAATCAATTTATGAATCATTCGCACTGTATCATCGCTTGACACTTCATCAACGACAAGCATACGCAGCTCCTTACCTCTAATCCAAGAGTATAACCATAGTGCACGTACATACCATTCTACTTGGCGTTCATGATTGCAAGTAATAAGAGTGAATTGATTATCTACGCCTTGGATGTTATTGCGATTGGCAAGACGAGTTAAAGCGTAGACCCCATGAACGAGAGCAATGGCTAATCCATAAATAACAGCAATCCAAATCATTTGAATGACCACGGAGCTTCACCTCCTTCTTTACCAACAATATATGCCGATATAGAAGGCTGGGTGACAAGTAGAATCTTGATTACGATACATCAGGGTAGAACAAGAAGTTACAGACGAATACCTATGTATCATGTCATGATTACTTTATGTACACTTTTATAGTCTTACCCATCCAAATTTAATAGCACTTATTACCGCTTGTGTGCGATCATCTACGTCCATCTTTTGTAGAACGCTACTCACGTGATTCTTAACGGTCTTTTCACTGATATACAGAAATTCAGCAATCATCTTATTACTTTTCCCTTCGGCCATTAGACGAAGTACATCTGCTTCACGTCGAGTAAGTGGATTATCATCCCCAGCTACAAATTTCACGCCTTCATCTTTTCCAGTTGTATAATTCACAGCACCAGCCTCACTTACAAAGGTCATTCGGCGCAACTGTTGTATGAGTTTACCTGTTACTTTGGGATGGATAAATGCATGACCTTGGAATACGGACCGAATCGCATTAATTAAGGATTCTGCCTCCATATCTTTTAAAAGATAACCATTCGCCCCTTGACGCAACGTCTCAAACACATAACTCTCATCATCATGAATAGACAAAATAATCACTTTGATATCAGGGAATATATCTCTAAGTTTCTGAGTTGCCTCTACCCCGTTCTGTTCAGGCATATTGATGTCCATCAGAACAACATTTGGTTGGTTCTCGTTACAGAATTCAAGTACTTGGATTCCATCGCTACATTCACCAATGACTTCCATATCTTTCTCCATATTCAAAATACGTTTGAGGCCTTCGCGAAATAATTGATGGTCATCCACTAAGAGAACTTTAATACAATCATCTTGTCCATTAACTACACTCGACATATCCTCACTCCTCTATATTATCTACATTAGTGGGGATATGGATGATGATCTTCGTCCCTTTTGCAAGTTCAGATTCAATCTCCATCCTACCCTCTAAGAGCTGAACTCTCTCCCGCATACCGACTATACCAAAATGTTCATTTTTCTTTTCGACAAGCAATGCCTGTTGGAAGCCACAACCATTATCTTGCACAACGATCTTTACAATTTGTGCCTGAAAGGTCAATTCAACTACGACATAAGTAGATTTAGCATGTTTAGCCACATTGGACAGCGCTTCTTGTACAAGACGATAAACAGCTGCTTCCATGGCTGAAGTAAGTCTACGCTCCTGACCTCTTGTTTCTAGTAATGTTCGAACTTTGGCTTTCTCTTCGAAATTGTATATGAATTTGCGTAGTGTAGGAATTAAGCCCAAATCATCCAATGCCATCGGTCTCAGATTAAAGATCACCTTCCGCATTTCTTCAAGACTAACTCGTACTTGACCTTTCAAGTCGATGATCTCGTCTTCTACCATCTGGAACTCTTCTTTTTTGATCATTCGTTCAACAATTTCTGTTCTTAATACTAGATTTGCTAACAACTGAGCAGGACCGTCATGGATTTCACGTGCAATACGTTTGCGTTCTTCTTCTTGCGCGAGAATAATCTTCAATCCAATCAATTGACGACTCTTAGCTGTCTCGATGAAACGTCCAACTTCACTTATTTCTCCAGCTAAATATTCTTTGACAATATTCATCTGTGATCCAACACTTTCTGAACGCACTATTGAATTCTCTAACATTCGAATCCTTTTCTTCAGCTCATCACGTCTTGCTTTGAGATACATCTCTTTCTCGCGATAAATCATCAAATCTAACTGGATCTGAGTAGCTTTCTCGTAGGCTTGTTTAATATCTTCTTCCTTAAAACGTACAAAGTCACGGCTCACTTCCGTAAGTCGAATACGAGATTGGCGATAGCCTAATTCGAGTGCATCCACCTTGGATAAAGTGATCAGTGTTTCCTTCACGACATATTCCAATTCTTGATTTATCGTACGCAACTCATCACGAGCAGTCTCCATAATTTCGAATATCTGATATCTACTACTCTCCACTGCGTCGATAGCATTCTTAATAACATGATCTATCGCCTCTGCTTGGAAGTTCATAACATCTCTAGCTCCAATCCAACTGTACCGTAATTCACTATGCCATATTATAGCATATTACGAGTCGATAGTGATGGTCTTCGTTTGCTGATCCCATTTCACAAGTAGCCCTAATTGTTCAGATACTAACCGTAGCGGAACTAGCGTTCTACCTTGTGTTGTAAATGGAGCAACAGAAGCGCTATAACGTCTCCCATTTAGAATGAACTCCTTCTTGTTCACCGTAAGATCTAACAATTTACTTCCACGCATAATCGTGATTCGTTGATTATCTCCATCCCAATTCGCCGTTCCACCAAAGGCATCTAATACGAAACGGATGGGTACATATGTTGTACTATTCTTAATGATAGGTGATACATCCATCGCTATGGTCTTCCCATTCACATTCATCGATTTCTGTCCAATTCGCATAAGAGCTGTACCCGTTGGCAGAAGTGCATCACTTGATAGAGATGGTATGTTGAACTGAATATTGTCAAAGGATACCGTACCTGTCAATGCGCGCTCATCTTGTCCTTCCTCTACGTTGACTACATAGACCCGCTTCAGTTGTGCAGGGTATTGAATGTTCAATTTACTTAAGTCAACATTCAGGCTCTTCCAGCCATCCCAATCGATAACTTTGGCTAGATCCACATAGATGGTCTTTCCCGACCGGTCCGTAAGCTCAGCACGAAGCCAATTCAGGCTGTTGTCGCCTGCCACATCTAACGTCATGGATGTAGCGGGAGCAGAAATCGCCTTCCCCGTCGTTCCATTTAATTGAGCGTATGCGTACATTTTACCGCTTCCTTGCGTCATATCATATTGAAGGTTGAGTCCTTTGGATTTCGAGTATGCTCCAGAACCTTGCATAATCTGCGCAGAACCTATCACTTGAGGTACATTACTAGTGAACGAAACAGGATAACTCGTAGTCTCGAAATCTTCCCACATACTATTCGCTGCCTCTGATAACACGACAACAGTACTAAATCCATTATATCTACCAATAGCATATCCCACTTTGGCATTCGCGTTTACAGAGCTCACCGTGAGATTGTCACCTTGCACATTCCCTTTGAATCCAACGAACTCCCATTTCAATGCGCTAGCTGAGATAGCAATACTCTTCCCATCTCGTGTCACCGCGGTCACAGGTATAGACAAGGTTGTTCCTGCTGCAAGTGCCCCCGTTGCATTCGCGGTAGTCAGACTGGATAGTTCATCTGCTCCGAGAACACTAACCTTCGTACTTATCTTAGCACCGCCACTAGTCGCTGTAATCGTTGCTGTTCCTGGCTGTATCCCTATAATCTTACCATTAGAGACTTTAACATTGCCATTACTTGATGTCCAAGTAGGACTGGATTGTGAGACATCGATCGGATTGTAATACGTATCATAGCCTTTCAATGTATAATTAGCCTCTTGACCAATCAATAGCGATGAGCTGCCACTGATCTTGAAGCCTTTCAATTGACCTTGAGGTGCCGTACTAAATACACCAAGCGCATTCACAATGCTCCGTTGTACCGTACCATATTCCGTATTAAATGTCAGTGTAGTATTATTCTCTGCTAGAGGACGAGTGACCATTGTCGTAGAGCCACCGCCATCTAGATTCAAGCCTTTCCATACGCCGATATTGACCATGAACGCCTGCAATTCCGATAAAGACATCCCCGAACTTTGACCATGATCTTCTGCCGCTACAATGTAAGCATACTTTCCATCTTGCGAATAACCTACAGCGGTACGAGCACGATATCCCCCAATACTCGTGACATCCCTAGTGAATGCGGAAGGCTTGCCACCATTGACCAGAAGCGTATGACCGCCCATCATCATCTGCAGACTCGTAGGATCAACCGTCTCACCTGTTGTTTCTGATCTTAATGAGGAACTTACATTCAAGCTCTGTCCAATGGCAAAATGAGTCTTAGCGAATTCCGCTGCCGTTCCATGCGCACGCAAAATATAGCCATCCTCAGGCACTGATATTTGTAGAGGTGCCTTATAAGAGACTTCCTTGATTATTCCGTTCTGTACAAGTATCTCCGTAGCTGTAGTTGAACTATCTACAGGTCGATCCAATGACTTCCAACTACTCGTATACATATACATGGCATTAATATGACTTGAGCTTGAAGCTTTGCTCTCAGGATAGTAAGCCGTTTTATTGATGCCTGCTAATGGCATTGTTGCTCCATCTTGAGCTGTTACGGATCCATTGAATTCATATTCATCAATCATTGGCTTGCCCGATTTCGATACTACAAATGAATACATTCCCTTTAGATCAGCCGGTGTAGACTTCAATACACCATCTGTGATCTGTCCACCCAATGGTGCCCATTGTGCTCCTAATCCACTGGTGATGTAATAATCGCCATTCACAGCAGCTACTGCACCATTCTCTTTAGCCATTGCCTGTGTAGTTTGTCTTGTTGTGAACTGTCCCTTCACACCGTTCATGACATCTAATTTCACATTTGAATTCTGAAGATCCACACGAATGACATCAGCTAGCGTCGTTACTTGTTTGCCAGAACGAGTCGCAGTGAATTGATATTTATATAAATTAGCACCATGCGTAATAATCTCTTCATTAATCTTCTTAACGGATGACGTTGCAGCATTTACTACGATACCTTGCATGGAATCGAATATTGGTAGTCCACTACCCATAAACGGTGAAATCCATAGCAGTCCAGCTATTGTAACAATGGCCCACTTCTTACCTGTAGAGATAGTCAATCCATGTTGTACTTGCTGTACTTTTCTCATCATGTTTAGGTAAACCCCTATCTGCTATCTTAATTGCACAAGCTTACAATTCTATAAATCGATAGACTTCATATTTTGTGTATATACTATTAGACTGTTTTTATGTGAAAAAGTTACGAAAAGATGTAAAATCCATATAAAAATTAGCAACTTTACGAAATACGACCAATTATTCTGTACATCATTGTACATAGTTACTGTTATTTACATCTCTAAATTCAACTAGACTATCACCTTTCTACTAAACAGCTGCACTTTGTGCGACTATTCGAGTGTAACTAGGGTACTTGGTAATATACGAGGATATTTCAGAATATTCGTGGCTACAAGTGGATCTTCCATGATACTCGAGGCTACTCGTTGATCTTCAACTTTGTCTATTACGTCCGGTGTTAGAGCTGGGGAATCACGCTGGAACAAGTTGGATTAGTTGCACCAAGTACATCTAAAATCAGCTCAATACCGCTATCACCGAATTAAATGCAGAATGTACAGTTAGTTACTCGTTGAGTCTTAGTTTTTGCTATTTGCCCATATTTAAATGTATCTTAAACATCTATACTGCTATCCTTCACTCTTATCAACTACACAACTGCACTTTGTGCGACTATTCAAGTGAATCTAAGCTACTCCAGTAATATACAAGTCTGTAACTCTAGCATAGATTGGCAACCTTTGATATAATTCAGATATATTAGTGACGAAGAACGTCCTACCATCACACGATGAGTGGGGCGTTTTTGTGTGCTTAATTAGCCGGATCGACGTTATCCTATATTCATCGAATAAGGGGTTGCATTGGAATGAAGGGTTTTGACAAAGAACATCAGTTATTCATTCAGAAGCACTTGGACCTTCGCACGGGTGAGAGAAAGGGTCGGCTACAACGTGGTCATAGTCATGGAGAAATTCTATTTCTTAAAAATGTTTGGTGGCCAGTCTACGGTAACTTCGATGGATTACACCCCGAATATGAGGTTGCGGACTGGCGAAACCGATCATATTTCGGTGATTTCGCTTATTTAAAGGGTCAATTGAAATTCATACTTGAAATTAAAGGGTATGGCCCTCATGTTCGTGATGCTGATCGCAAGAAATATTGTGACGAGTTGAACCGCGAATTATTTCTGCAGAGTGTTGGTTATCGTGTCATCTCCTTCGCTTACGACGATGTATATAATCGACCAGAGCTTTGTAGGGACTTACTCCAACTACTATTCAATCGTTATTTCGCAATGACGCAACCCGCCCACCGAGCCAATTTATCCGAGAATGAGGTCATACGCTTCGCACTAACACATGTTCAACCTCTTAGTCCGAAAAGAGTAGCCAGTCATTTCAGTATTAATCATCGCACTTCAGTTCGATTGCTTCAATCGCTGTGTTCTAAAGGCTGGCTTCGTCCTATCGTGAGCGGAGCAGGAAGACGGATTCACCGGTACGAATTGCACCGAGAAATGTGGGAGTTCATCGAATAAGCTTCTTCTACACAATTCTGCCTTAATTCGGTACAAGTGAACGACATCTAAAAGGCGTCTATTACTAATATCCTTGTGTTAGTAATAGACCCATTTTATATAATTACCGTGTAATTAGTTGTTGATACAACAGATAGCTAGCTGATAATGTGGTTATATTCGCCTTCTACCTTACTCCTCCATTTACTCCTCACCAACAGTTGCACCAAGTACATCTAAATTCGGTCACTTTGTCTTTCAACTAATTTAAATGCAAAACGTACAGTTAGTTACTGGAAGATCCCGGATTTTGCTCGTTTCCACCATTTTAGCTGTATCTTTGACAACTATTTCACGCTTACCGCCATTTCCCACTTAATTAACTGCAGTGTTTACAGCTATTTCTCGACTTCGGCTCGACTTCTCTCCTTGGCTTCGGCTCGGCATCTCATTAGCAATCTCCTTGTGGGCTTGTTAGCGTCGCATGCTGATCTGCATCTTGTTCTCCACCTGTGTCTGCTTGTCACAAGTGATTCTCATCCACGCCTCATTCGCAAAAGAAGCCATAATTCCTCCTTAAGGGGAGTCTTATGGCTTCTCGTTTTCTGAAAAAGTTCCATACACCTTTAATTACAAGTCACCTTAACATCTTATTGCTTGATTGTGAATCTAGTCATGTTCTACATGTAACCTATTTTATTAAGTAGTCTCTTTAACATAACAGAAGCTTGAGCACGTGTCGCATTTCCTTGAGGTTGGAACGTTGTTGTCGTTGTTCCCACAATAATTCCTGCTTGTACAGCCCTTGCAACCGTCAGTGGAGACTGAATCTTACTACGATCTTTGAATGGCGCTAATACAGTGGACGATGAAGTGGTCACGGTCTGCTTCAATCCTGCGTAGTCCATCGCTCGTACCATCATGATGGACATCTGCTCCCTTGTAATGTAACTATCCGCTCTAAATGTGCCATCCGTATTCCCTGTAATGATACCTGCCTTTGCCGCAGCACCAATATAAGTGCCCATTACGGAATACCCCTGAACATCCTTGAACTTCGTTGTCGTCTGAGTGTCACTTGGCAACGCGAGAGCACGTGCCATATATACTGCGAATTCCCCACGCGTTATTTGACTATTAGGTACAAATGAACTTGGCGTTCTTCCATCAATAATATATTTAGCTAACAATTCATTAATTGCTTCATTCGCCCAATGTCCATTAATATCAGCATAGAACTTACTTCCAGTAACCCCAGTGACCGTATAATTCCCTGTAACTTTGCCATGGAGAACTGTATACGAATTGAATTTACGATTCACTGTAGGAATGAATGAAATTTGTGCAACGGACGCGTCATAGTAGACGAATGCTGTTGTATAATCGGGAACTGGCTTTGTCGTACGGATTAGATACTCACCTTTTATGTTCAAAGGTACGGATTTACTCGTAGTATTATTAACCGCAGAAATATAGAAGTCCGTTGATTCTACAATGACTTGTCCTCCAACTCCACTAATCTTTGTACTTAGATCGGAAGCCGTTTGGCTTGGCACTTTCTCTACTTGGACCCACACAATAACAGTGGATGTAGCAGAAGCAAGACTGCGATTGATCTCCGTCATATCCAAGCTACTTAATGGCAAGATATACATATGATCTCCAGATCTAACAGCAAACCTAGCCTTGTTATCTCTTAATATCGCTTGTTGGAGAGATTGAAGTGGTATGCCAACATAGGCTGCCTTTTCATACGTAGGAACTTCAAACACAAGGGTCTTACTGCTTGTACTTGTTACTAATACTTGCTCAAAGGCAGATTTCAATTGTGCTGCATCAATAAGATATCTTCTAGTGATCTGATTGAATTTCGTTCTGCTCTCACTGGATGCGGCAGCACTGGTTGGGAGAATATACATAGGTTCTCCAAATTCATTCTTATCCAATATTGCTAGACTACCTGTTATGACATCATTCTTACCCGCTGTATTCTGTACATTTAGATTACTAAAGGAAGTGATTGCAACCCCTTGTAGGTCTTTCAAAGCACCACTACCACCATTGTATGACACTTGAACCGTCTGCCCTACATTTGCCTCAGGACTTATGTGAAGTGTGACCTTATCACCACTTAGTATCGTTGACTGGATGGTTCGAATGTTATTATCCACTCTCACTAAGAACATGGTATTCAGAGCGCTAGAACTTAGCGTACTGCTTATGCTCTTGGAGAACTCAATTGTTAATGTATCTGCCTTAATCGTAGCTGACTTCACGTCAGCGTGTATCGAACTCGTTCCCACGCCCATCGGTGCTAGATTAATATATCCTGCACTATTACCACTCAAATCAGTAATTCGCTGGCTTCCAACACCAGGCACATACGATACCGAGACTTCCTGTGATGACGTCAAGGTTGTAGCCAATGTGAGTTCTACAAGATTTCCATTGATCGTTACACCCGTTACATAGTTAGGTGTCTTGTTTACTAGTACTGAGAACTGACTCTTCATAGGCAAGTTATCTGATTTAAGAGCTTCATTATATTTCAAAACAACTTTGTTACCTGAACCTTCTGCTCCCATAAAGATTGGGGGCTTCGTGTCTACTTGATTTCTCACATAGAAATCACTAAATGCTGACATATTCATTCCTCTGTAATCCTGAATTGGATATAGTCCTGGAGTGTAAGAAATCTTAATGACTTGGCCATCTGTGATGCTATTCGTCAAAGTAAAGACTAACGAGGAACCACTTAGAACCATACTGCGAACACCAACCGACGTCCCATCTGCCGTAACGGTGAATTGCTGATAGGCATTGGTAGACGGTGTCTTAAGCGTCTCATTGAATGACAGATGGATGGTTGTTCCATACCCTGTACCCTCACGAGGTTTCGGTAGAGCGGAATCAATTCCATTCGTCACATCCCTCAAGGTGAAACTAGCAGCTGGATTCATAGCAACATCCATAATACCAGCGTTACCACTTGTATATGATACTTTAACATTCTGTCCAACAGATACCCCAATTTCAAGTACGATGTAGACACTTTCTCCAGAAGTATAGACTTGAATTGCTCTTCTACTCTCCCCATTCACGGTTACAGCGAAGTTCGAGTTGTTTAGATAACTGGAATAACTCAATGCCTCATTATATGTCAGACGAATGGTTGACGCATTATGCATTTGAGTACTCTGTAGAACAGGTGCGATCTTATCGGTGGAGTTTGTCTTGAAATTCCAATTCGTATTCCCGTTCAAACCGCTATAGACGATACTTGCATTCACCCTATCGACAAATACACCATTATCGATCACAACATAATAAGAGCTATTCTGATCCAATGTCACCTTATTAACAGAACGGATCTGTGCAAGATTACTCGGATTTACAGCCATATTTACGCTCATCATTTGGGATGTCGTAGCATTGTATAGCTTAATTTGAGCATTATCCATCCCGTTTGCTGCCTTCACACTACGATTAAATGTAACCGTAAGATCTGTACTTAACGGCACGCCGATACTTCCATTTGCAGGTGATACGGACATTTCCCTCAGTGCCGATGAATCTCCAATGGAAGTAAACGTCCAACTCACACTATTGCTTGGCACTGGATTATTACCATTGTCTAGAAATGCACCTGCAGGAACGCTCACCATATATTGTTTGTTATTCTGTAATGTGATATCTGGTGTGATGACTATCCTATTCGTTCCAGCACCCGTAACTCTCGATGAGAACACCGGTATATTTGATTCAACGTTTAAGCTACCTGCTTGTCGAATGGTTATATTCCCACTACCGATTCTCACATTCTGGCTGAAGGTCAGTTGAATTGGCGTATTAATCGGAACCGCAGTAGCCCCATCTGTAGGACTTGTCTGCGATAAAACCGTTGGTGCACCTTTTGTTCTAAATCCCCATTGGTTCTTAGTTAGAATACCTGCGAATGGGGCACCATCTAGATCAGTGAACGTATTTGCAGAAATAATGACATAATAATCCGACGATTGACCCAGTTTGGATGTTTGGATACTCACAAGACTTGGATTGGTTGGATTAATAGATACAGCTTGTGATTGGCCTGCCTGAATATTTATAGCTTCAACTTCAACATCATCTGACTTGTTGCGTATATGTATTGTACCCGTTCCTAACAATACCTCTTCATTAAATAGAAGCTGTAATTCTGCAAGATTAGGTTCTATGTCCGCTTTTCCGTTTATAGGCGTATATTGTGTAATTGTGGGCGGCGTATTTGTTAGTGACGATATTGTTCTAAATCCCCACTTTATTTCTGGTATTGTTGTGCTTAAAGCTGTATCTGAAAAAGCACCAGAATGGATTGAAAGTTCGTACGTTTTATTAAATAATAATTGGTTAGGTAAAAGATTGATTTCTATTTCTGTTGGTGAGGATACCGTCACCCTGTCCGGATCTGTCACACTGATATTGATCGGTGAAGATGGATTCAATAGACTTGTATCCACAATTTGAAGTGTCCCTGTTTGTATTGTAACGGCATGATTAAATTTAACTTGTAGTTTCGTCGTTGGCGCAACACCTCTTGCCCCATTAGCTGGAAGCAACGATGTTATGTATTGTTCTGCAGGATTATTATATATGACTTGTGTACCCGCAGCGTTCACACTCATAGAAGTTCCTATCCCTAGAATACTTGGTGCACATATTTCCATTATCATGATCATAGCTATCCAAATCGAAATTCTTTTCTTCATTGTGGTTAAAAGCTCCCCTCGTTGTATACACTTGTACTTATATTTTCGGCTTAATGTGCTTACAAGTTTAGGGCGAGTCACATTATTTCATAGAATCTATGTAATTACGCATACAAAAAGCCGCTGAATGCATCAGCGACTTCCAAAGTAGGTTATCAATAATAGCTGTAAACTCTATAATTCAGCTTGTTTGCGTAATGTCTCTGCCTTATCCACTTGCTCCCAAGGTACATCAAGGTCAGTACGGCCAAAATGTCCATAAGCTGCCGTCTGTCGGTATATCGGACGACGAAGATCAAGCATTTGGATAATTCCAGAAGGACGTAGATCGAAATTCTTCTGTATTAGTTCTACAAGCTTTTCTTCACTTATTTTACCCGTACCATACGTATCGACATTAATAGACACTGGTGTTGCCACACCTATAGCATATGCCAATTGAATCTCTAATTTATCCGCAAGCCCAGCTGCGACCAGATTCTTAGCAACATAACGAGCGGCGTAAGCGGCAGAGCGGTCTACCTTGGTAGGATCCTTACCAGAGAATGCACCCCCACCATGACGTGCATAACCACCGTATGTATCTACAATGATCTTACGTCCTGTGAGACCAGCATCTCCTTGTGGTCCACCAATGACGAAACGTCCCGTAGGATTAATGAAGTATTTCGTCTTCTCATCAAGTAATTCAGCAGGAACAACCGGATTAATAACATACTCTCTAATATCTGCTTGAATCTGTTCTAACGTGATTTCTTCCGCATGTTGCGTAGATACGACAATCGTGTCGACACGCACAACCTGATCACCGTTATACTCAATTGTCACTTGTGTCTTCCCATCGGGACGTAAATAGGATAAAGTCTCATCTTTACGAACCGCTGCAAGTTGACGAGCAATGCGATGCGCTAATGCGATTGGCAAAGGCATCAATTCTGGTGTCTCATTGGAAGCAAAGCCGAACATGAGGCCTTGGTCACCGGCACCAATATCCGCTGTCTCTTTATGCATTTGTTCATGATCACGATTCTCCAATGCAGCATTCACCCCTTGAGCAATATCTGCAGATTGCTCATTCAATGAGGTAAGTACGGCACTAGTATTATAATCGAAGCCATACTTGGCATTCGTGTAGCCAATTTCTTTAATTGTGTTCCTCACAATCGCTGGAATATCCACATACTCGGAATTCGTACTAATCTCTCCGATAACAAGAACAAGCCCTGTCGCTACGGCTACTTCACAAGCTACACGTGCATTAGGATCATTCGCTAAGAATGCATCTAGCACAGCATCCGAGATCTGATCGCATATTTTATCAGGATGTCCTTCAGTAACGGACTCTGATGTAAACAGATGACGTCCTTTAATTGACATGATTTTACCTCCTATAAGCAAAAATGAACCTTTCCCGATCGGGAAAGGTTGCTGTACAATCCTTATTCGTCATATTAACTTATTTGCGAAAAGGTGTCAAACGTTATAATTACATTATATGGTAAGTAATTATTTAAAGTGATATATATACCTTATAAGTTCAAGACTTGGAAGTACTACAACAAACTTTGTTGTGCTTGGCGTATCAGACGCTTGGTAATTTCGCCACCTACAGAACCATTTTCCCTTGATGTTAAGTGACCCCAACTCGATCTTCCTGAATGACTATAATGACCTGCCTCACCAAGTTCAGTTCCAAACTCTGTATCAGCACTCAACCTTGAGCCGTATCCCCCAACCTGTAACCCAAATTCAGCAGCAATTTCATATTTCATCTGATCAATCATCTGACGGCTTTCCTTCACAACAGTTCGATTATTCTTTGCCATAATGATAAACACCTCCTGAATAATGATCCTACAAGAGTATTATTCTCATAATCATTCCGATTACACGTATAAAAGTTTACTACTACTGGCAATAATAAGGCATAACATCATTGAATAGAATATCCGCCACGTACCATGACAACTAAGCCAACCTTCTGACCTTCTTGTACGGTTATACCCCGGCCATCTCTTGGGAATGATAATAGATGATTCGTAACGATAGCTTGTCCATTTACAATATCCTTACCATCGGTCAGGTCTGCTATTCCATTCGCATCTAGACTGTAGACTACAGCCTTACCATTTCGAACAATAAATTCAGCACCAGCCGAAGCAATTAACTTCTCACCTGGTTTCACATCAACGATGACAATTGCATTATCATTGTTACTTGGAGAAGTTACTGGTGGTGCAGTGGTTGGTGGATTAGGTGTGGGCGTTGGTGTAGGAGTACTAGTATTCCCACCACCTAAAGCTTTTTGTATTTGCTGGTCCACATAGCTTTTGGTTACAACAGGATCATCCGTCGTACCTGGTTGGCCAGTGACTCCGGCGCCGCTAGCGGTAGTATTGATAATAGAACCGACCCACAGGGTCGCGCCTAATAATGGCAACGTTAAGGCTATCTTGTATATACGTCTCATCATGGTCCTCCCGTATCGCTTATTATAATTATTCAAAAAAAAGAGCCCGCCCAAAGGGCGGACTCTTTTATACCAGTTTCAATAATCTTACAACTCGATGTATGAAGAGTAGAAGCTGTCGTTTCCAGTAACAAGGTTACCAGAACCGTCAGTGATGAATGCTGGATAAGGCTTAACGCGAACTTCTAGAACCTTACCTTTGTTAGTAGCATGTGCAGCTGGTGTAAGAGTGATAGTTACTACATTAGCAGTAGCAGAAGCAGGAACATGAGCTACAGTGTAATCAGTACCTTCAACTAATGACTTACTACCAACTACAACTTGGATATCACTGTTGTTACCAAGAGTGATTGCCTCTGTGAATGTAACGTTAACAGCATAAGTTGCACTAGTTACTTTATCAACAGATTTGATTGCAGGAGCAATCTTATCAGTTACAGTTAAAGTAGTTTGGTTAGCTTCAACTTGCTTACCAGCTGCAGTAGCTAGATAACCATTAGCTTTTACATCTACAGTTACGTTAACAGAATCGTATTTACCTAGAGAATCAAGCTTATTGCTGTCAGCCAAAGTCAATACTACATTCTTACCATCAACATCAGCAGATGAAACAAGAAGAGTCTTAGTTCCTGCTTTCACTGTGAAGTCAGAAGGTGTAGCTGAACCTGCTTGTAACTCTTGATTGAAAGGAATCTCAATTTTGTTATTAGCAGTTGCAGTTGGAGCTCCATTTAATACAATAGCTGAAGCAGCTACTAGTGAACCTTGTGCTTGTAATCCATCAAGGTAGTTACCAGCAACGTCTTTAACAAGAGATACTCTGATTGCAGTTACATTTACACCTACTACGATATCAGAAGGGAATACGATGATTGCAGCTTTACCATCAGAAGAAACATTTAGGTATGAACCAGTTGGAAGAGTCTTCCATGCGCCACCGTTATCTTGATAAGAATACTTGCTTGCGTCAACGATAGAACCGTCACCACTAGTTGCCATAACTTCGCTGAAGTTAACAACAGCTCTGTTGCTATTAGCAATGTAAGTTACGCCAGTAACTGTTGGAGCTGAAACGTCTTTAGTGATAATCTCTTTAGTATAAGGAACTAGAACATTTTTCAATGTTGTAGTATCAGTTACACCAGTGATTTCCAATGTGTATTTCTTACCTTCTCCAAGCTTCTGGTAAAGTTTCACATCAAAAGTCTTAGCTTCTGTTGTAGCAGTTACTTCTTTCAATGAGAATACTACTTTACCGTCTGCATCTTTGATTACATAGTTAGCACCGTTAGTTGCAGTACTAGCTACAACATCTTTAGAGAATTTAACACGGATAGTCTTAAGATCATCTTGAAGTGTAGCATTTACAACTTCTGGACGAGTCTGGTCAACGACCGGGTTAACAGTGATCTTAGAATCAGCTGCGATTTGGTTACCAGAGTAGTCCTTCACTCCAGTTACAAATAGATCAGTTGTGTAAACTAGACGGTTAGCTGGAGAGAAAGTGAACTTGTAAGTATCGTCAGCTAATGCTTTCACTTCACTTGCTACCATTTTGCTTCCGCCTTGCATCCAATAGATATTGGAAGCTAATACAGATGCTTTATCAACTGGCTCGCTGAACTTCAAAGTAACTTCTTCGAAAGTCGCCTTTTCTACGCTCACAATTGCAGGAGATACTTTATCTTCTACTACTGTGAATTTCAAATCAGTTGACAAACTCTTCAATCCTGAGAAGTCTTGAATTCCTGCAGCTGTTAGCGTGTACTCAGCATTCTCCAAGATGTTGTACATCTTCAAGATTACTACGTTACCAGTAACTTCAGTTGTACCAACGATAGTCTTACCGTTAACCATGAAGTTGTTAGCGTTAGCTACTTGAACTGGCTCACTGAAAGTGATTTTCACTGTCTTGTTACCAAGAGCTTGAGCTGTTTGAGCAACTGGAAGTGAAGCATCTACTGGTGTGAACTTCACATCAGAAGCAGTAATTACTGTTTTACCAGCACGAACGTTCATTACAGACAATTTGTATTCTTTTTGGTTTACTAGACCTTTATTAGCTGATGCTGATTGCTCAACAGTCAATGTAGCAGACTTCTTATCATCAGACAAAGCAACTGCAGTTACAACTGGGTTACCTTCACCTGTAATAGAATAGTTGCTCTCATCGCCAGCTGTTGCAGCGTCTACGTAACCGTCGAATTTAACATTTACTTCACGAAGGTTAGAAGCAGTTACGCTATCAATTTTAGTAGCGTCTACTGGAGTTGGAACATTCAATGCTGCTTCAGCTGCGAATGCAGATTCTACTAACAATGAACGCTTAGCATTTGCTTGGAAGTTAAGATCTTTGCTGATCAATCCAGCATTGATTGCTGCTTGAACAGAACCTTTAGCCCATTCAGTTGCAGTGTTATCAATGTCAGTTGGAATTTCTAGCTTAAGAGCTTTAACTAGCACTTCTGCCAATTCTTGAACTGTTACATTAGCTTTTTGGTTGAACAATTTCTTAGTCAAATCTTGACCTTGCATAACTCCAGCAGCTGATACTGCTTCGATATAAGGAGCTGCCCAGTTCTTAGGGTTGTTGTATCCAGCATCATTATAAGAATGAACGCCTGTTACTTCTTTCAATCCCATTACTTTAGTAAGAACTTTTGCGAATTCAGCACGAGTCATATCATTGCTAAGTCCTGCTGTTCCATCTGGGTAACCAGTGAAAATATTCTTCTTAACTAATGCATCGTACTTATCCTGTGTTGATAGAGTATCTCCGAACGCTACAGATGCAAACATTGAGAATGCCATTGCTGTAGATAGTGCTACTGATAAAATTTTCTTCATAACCTTTTTGTCTCCTCCTTGGGAATACATAACATTATTATTTTTATTTTCATAGAGTGGGCTCGTATTACTCATTTGTCGTTGCACCCCCTTTCTCGAGTTGAGCGGTTAAATATAAATGATGTCTGTGACGGGTATCACAGAAACTGGTAAACAGAACTTGGCAAATATAGACTAGCATCCAATCCTACAATAAGTATTATACATGGGGTCCAAGTTGCCGTAAAGCTAAATTTTCTATTCTATAGATAATTTGCTTCAATATGCATTAACCAATTGCCCTCTTCTTGAATACCTATAACTCTTAGACGCATTAGTTTCTAAAAAGTTGCACCTATAATTAAAAAAACATTTTTATTACTCAACTTTATTCATATCAATAGATTTAACATTAGTAATTCAGCTAATAACTGATTAAGAAAAGAAGAGGGCGCCTAATGGCGCCCTTTATTCTTCACAGTGTACTGTATATATTACAGCATACTTACCGAATCTTCATCGCAAGTTGAATGATTTGAGCTCTTTTCTCAGGACTGTCGTCTAGCGTTTCATACATTCTTTCAATTGCTTCTTTATTATCACGATATGTCTTTTCATGTTTCATCGTAACATGTGACCAAGCGATAAGATCATTCTCTGCTTGCTTCAGACCATTATAAGCGTCATGGAAGCCAGTCTCAAGAACAAGACCTTCCATAACTTCCTGCGTAACTTCTGTCGTCTTCGTAGTTGTCTCAATCTTCTTCTCTAACATACTTGCTTTATTCTCAAATACCGTCTTTGCTCTCATATAATCCAGTTGAGCTTTAGAATAAATTGGTTTCATCTGCAACGTTCACCCTCTAGAAAAAGTTAAGTTCTTAGTCATTGTACCGTAAAACTAACCAAATTACAAAAGATGTAATTGGAAAAAGAGAGTTCTCCCTCCTGCATTGGTGGGAGAACTCTCAATAAACACTAACTCAGATTCTTAGGGAATACCTTGGTACTCTTCTTCAGAAGCTCTACAGCGATCTTCGCTGCTTCAGCTCTTGTCATGCTACTCTCCGGATTGAAATTGTAGGATGGTTTCTTCTGTCCTTGCAACATAACCGGTTGTCCTTGCATGATCTTAGCGCTGACAATGGCTTGAACAGCTGGACGTGCATAGTTATCAATCTTACCCGAGTCCATGAATGACTTCGCAAGATTGTCTGTCAGCTTACTGTCGTTCACCGCAAGCTTCAATTTCAATGCACGAGCAACCATTACGGCAGCTTGTTGTCTAGTAATAGGCTCATCAACACCGAAATAGCCTTCTCCTATTCCAGTGACAATTCCTGCTCTTGAAGCTGTCTCAATATGTTTGAAGTCCCAAGTATCTGTCTTGGCCCCCGGCACAATATCAAAATACGTCTGAACGCTACTATTGTAATTCAATGGCAGGTCAAGACCCTTAACCAATAATGTTGTGAACTCACCACGTGATGTCAGGTTATCAGATCCAAATGCATCAGCTTGGACATTCGTCATGATTCCTTTTGAATATAATGCATTGAGTATGTTACGAGCCCAAGGATGTTTCGTAATATCACTGAATCCTCGACTTTGTTTCATTACAACATAATAACCAAATTCATCAAACGGTACGGTGATGGTGTTATTCTTGGAATCAACTGCCCCACCAATGTTCTCCCATTCCGCTCGCTCTGTAAATTTGAATACCGTCACTGTTGTTCCTGCTTCATCTACAACATTCTTATTGAAAGTTAACTTTAGTGTGCCTCTTTGTGAAGGTGTTAGTTTTCTTTCAGGTTGCATGACTGCAATATCTCTATAATTACCTTCTATTGAATATGGAGCTAATCCATTTGTAGAAGGTGTATATATTGGAGCGTTCGGACTAGATTCACCTAGACCTCCACTAATCCAATAGACATTGGATACTCTTGTAAAGTTGTAGGTCTTTGCCGTTGAGTTAAAGAATTCAACTAAATCAACAGGAATGGTGATCGTAGAATCCCCGTTAGGGCTTCTCTCATCTTTATTGATGTTAATGATGTTCCCGTAATCATTACGTCTTTCTAGAACTCCATCTTTAGGATCTGCAATTCCGAATAATAATTTGTTGTTAGGATAGAATTTAGCAACCTCTCCAGCAGCAACATTCGCGGACTTCAGAATCGTGTTCTTCGGGAATGCCAATTCAACGTCTTTATTGAATACAGAGTATTTAGCTGCAACTTTCTCTGCCATGAACTGAGAATCTACTGTGATGGCACTTGTATAGTACACATTAACGGTTTGATTTAGAACTTCCGTTCCACGAATGATCTGAATCTTGATTGTCGTTGATTTATCAGGCTTCAAACCAACAAAGTCATAGAAGAAGCGATTATCCATGTCCGTACGTTCTGTTGCCTCATCTTTACCTATAATAACTTTGGTTGCACCCTCTGCCTCGATATCAAAACGAACAAAGTTCTTGTTCACTACGATATCATTACCAACTGTTGGGATGGGAGATAGAATACGAAATGGCGCAAGAATTCGTGTTACTTCCATCCGTTGACTGGAACGAGCTCCTGTCCCATTAATAAGTTCCAAGTTATATACATGACTACCAGGTGTGTCAAATGGAATGTTCTTGATACGTAATACGAACTTCCCATTAAATACAGCTAAATCATAAGCATAATCAACATTGTTGTTCGTAAACGTTCCCGTAAAGATCTCTGTTGTCGTCTGACCAGTCTGTGTCAGATCTATCGCTGGAACAGTTGATAAATTTAATGTAGAGAAGAATGGCTGTGAACCTTTATTCAGATTAATAATCTTGGCCCCACTACCTTCAACGACTAAATCATACTTCAATTTCGTTGTTTCATATTTAGCATCTTTAAAAATCATATCCGCTGATCTTGTTAGGATTCGAGTTAATTGTTGCGGCGTAGTATTTGCTGTACTTAAATCAAGTCCTAGGAACGGCTCCCTAGCTGCATCTTCTATATATGAAGGATGAAATACTGCAATATTTGAAATATTCGTGTCGGTAATGTAAATACGGATTTCCTTACGTACTATACGTGAGTTTCCTTGTCCATCCTTGGAATTCCCTGTAAACACAATGCGATTCTCACCATAGTAGAGCGGTCCATTGATATCTACATTTAGACTTAAGTTAATAAGTTTATTAAGATTAGTTACTCCTAATACTACGGGCGGAGTCATTTTATCTCCAGATATTCCGTTCACAAAGAACTCTGCCTTCTCAATATTCTCAAAGTCTCGGTATTCACCTTTTATGGAGATGGTTGGTGTCGTCGTTGAGCTCGAATTAATCTCAAAGGATTGTCCATCATACAAATTCTCAATATAAATATAGTTCTTTGTTGCATAAGATATGTTTGCTGTGAAATACGCTGTAGATCCAGCATAATTGAAACGAACCTTTTGCTTCCCGTTCGAGAACCCAACAATTTTGTATACTTGTTGATTATTCTGTTGACCAGCTACTGTCCCTGGTTGGAGCTGTAATGTCAAAGGCCCCACAGGTAAATATTGAGCTGTTAGTGGTGGAATAACACCAACTGTAGTTAAATCTTGGTCTGCTGTTACTAATACATAGAAATCCTCTTTATCTACTTCAATACCATCTAAAGGAAGATGACTTGCTGTATTTAACGCTGCACTCGCAACGTAATCTTTTAAATATTTGACATCCGTAATACCTACTTTACCCGGCAAATATTTAAATGCTACATTATATGACGCATTAAATTTACTATCGTAGGAAATCGTCAGACCTGCTCTTTGGGCCTCAATACCAATTGAAGTCATACTATCTACTTCAAACGTATAAGGCACATTAAAAGTAACTAATCGATGAGCTGGCGTGATACCATCAGGAGCTGGGATCGCTATCTCAACAAGATTTGTAATTCCTGTTGTAACATCAACGCCCTTAATACCCACTAACCCCTTGCTAGCGAACGTCTGCCCAGTATCGTCCATCAGCACTTCGACCTTCAAGAGACCTGTTGGATTCGTGATCGTGCCACCATCCGTAACAGCAGGTACGTTATTGTATAGTTTATAATCTTTACTATTATAATTCAGCCCTAAGCTAATAAATGGATTATTCTTATCGAAATAATACACTTCACGTGTTATGGCAATTGAATCCGAACCATTCTTCACATTTACTGTTATGATATTCAGTCCTGTTACCAATTTCAGCGAAGGAGAGAAGAATTTACCTGTCTGTGTAAGTGTAGATACCAGTGGCGCTCCACTATTCACGGCAACCGTTACATCGGTAACGTTCTTCACTTCACCTTGCAGTGAAATGGAGTCTTTATCCGATACGACCTTGGTACCTTCGTTCAAATAAATATCTCCTAGACTAGATCCCATAAGCTTGATGTTCTGCACATAAGGAACTTGATCAAATAAAACGTAGAACACATCGGAACGGGTAATCCCATTCTGGGAACCTGACAACGTTATCTTGTTAAACCCTGGAAAAAGGGATAGATTCATTGCTTTGAATTTCTGCGCTGTAGTTGAGGTATCCTTAGCAATACTTCCATCATTAAATTTGCTGCTATCCGTTACCCAATTTATTCCGCCAACAACGGTCTTCGAACTTAGTTGTTCAACCTTTGCTCTTAAAGAATCCTCAGTTACATAAGAATATGTACCTGTGATCGTAAGTGTAGGACTACTAGAGATCAATACATTATTACGGCTAATTTGAGTTGTTCCTGCAACACCATGTTCTGTTGTTAACAATGAGGTGTTCTGAAGTGTGCGATCATCTGGAATAAAGTACGTTGCTGCAGTTGCGGAAAAAGCCTGCTTCGTCAGACCTGGTGGGAATATTGAACCGATCATAATGATCAGTAAAAACCATACTAATGGTTTCTTCATGTGTTGCATAAATAGATTCTCTCCTTCTGTTTGGTGTTTTTGATCTCCGAAGGAAGACTTCAGAGTATCACCCAATAATCACTTACTCCTATTATCGGACTATAACATCCATTCTTTTAGGAATATTTATAATTAATTCACAAAAAGCCCCCTACAGTATATTAATACCATAAGGGGCTGTATTCATTATTAAAATTATAACTTATTCATGAGTGCATTACTTCGATCTTGTCTCCGCACTTTCCTTCACACGCAATCTTGCGATGAAATTCAAGACAGGTCTTGTGGTCTTGCCAATTAAGCCAATGACTTCGGCACCAATCTGGAGTAAGAACATCATGACGCAGATGACTACGAAGGTGACCCAGTTGGCATCGTAGAATGCTGCTGATGATTGAATGACGGCTAATACACCAAAAAATGTAGCAATTCCATAAATAATTAGAACACTTTGACGGTGAGTAAAGCCCAATTCACCTAAGCAATGATGTAAATGCCCTTTGTCCGGAGCGAAGATAGGCTTCTTCTGCACCCAACGACGTACAATAGCAAAGAATGTATCTGATAACGGAACAGCGATAATAATTAATGGTGTAATCAAGGAGACTACAGCAACTTGCTTAAATCCTAACAGCGATAACATCGCAAGACAGAATCCTAAGAAGAGGGAACCCGAATCGCCCATGAAGATCTTAGCAGGATGGAAATTGAAGAATAAGAATCCAATAATCGCACCTAGTAGAATCATGCATAGCAATGCAATCATCATATTGCCCATCAGCAATGACATCACCAAGATGGTCCCGATGGCAATCGCGGATACACCCGCTGCTAGTCCATCTAATCCATCGATCAAATTAATCGCATTCGTAACACCTACAATCCATAGAATGGTAAGTGGAATGGATATCCAACTCTCCAATGAGGAGTAAGAGTTATTAAACGGTATATTTACGAAGTTCACGGATATATCGAATCCGAATACAACCACGCACGCAGATGCGATCTGGGCTACGAATTTCAACTTCGCCGATAATTGGAAACGGTCATCCAACGCACCAATCAACACAATCATCGTTCCGCCAATTAGAAAGGCTTTGATGAAATTAGTATCACGAATCGATAAATCATTGGCAACGAACGGCAAGGCCAGTATGAGTGCTACTACAAAAGCTAAATAAATCCCAAGCCCACCCAAGCGAGGCATGATCTTCGTATGCACTTTACGAGCATCGGGAACATCCGTTGCTCCTATTTTAAATGCAAACTTCTTGACTTGTGGTGTTAATATGAGTGCCAGTCCTAGAGCGACGACAAACCCCATTATCGAAATCATCAAAATATTCAAGGTTCAACCTCCATTTTCTCTAACGGAATAAATTATACTCCGTCCGAAAAATAAACGCCAACTCTATTTTTCAATAGTATTTCACCATAATCTCTGTATTCAAACCATTTTAGCTTGTTTTTGTTACATTTGCTCTATTGCGTAGCACTTTTACGACGAATTGAGGCAAGGCAAGCATCCTTCCAATTCTTGTTGGCTCTCGAAGAAGGCGATACAACCACTCTAATCGAAGTTTCTGGAAGATGACCGGTGCGCGTCTAGAGCGACCAGATATGATATCGAAGCTACCTCCAACGCCCATCATGACGGGGACCCCTAGCTTATCCTTATATTTGCCTATCCACGGTTCTTGCGTATCCGCCGAACGAGCAACAAATAGAATATCTGGTGTCGCCGCTCTTATCTGTTCAACAATCCGTTCATCTTGATCAGAACCAAAGAAACCATCATGATAGCCAACAATGGTTATACCCGGGTACTGCACTTGTAGTCTGGAAGCAGTCAGCGCAATCACTTCTGCTGTTGAACCAAGCAAGTACACTCTCCAGTTATAGTGTTCACCTGTGCGCATTAATTCATGTAATAAATCATAACCAGCCACTCGTTCTTGTACAGGTTGGCCGCCCACGCGAGCAGCCCATACTACGCCTGTCCCATCGGGAACAATAAATTCGGCATTCTTCATAACCGACATATATGTTGGATCTTTCAACGCCGCCATAACCATAATCGGATTTGCTGTAATGACTTGATGCGGTATATGTGATGTGATCATATCCGTTAAATAAGAAACGGTATCTTGCATTCCCCATTTAGATACATGAATCCCGAAGATAGGAACGGTTGGAACTTGAATTTGTTGTGTCTCAATCATTTTATCACCCGATTTGCTATATATTCAATAATACGCTTTGCAGGGGTAGAGGCTTCACGCTTTAATTGGTTAATCTGTTGTGCATGCCGTTCACGCCAAGTCTCTGCTTGGAATAGTAATTCTTCGATTGCACATGCTAATTGATCATGATCCAAAGAGGATGTATCTCCCACGGGTTCGATGTTCAATCTATGAAGAAAGTGGTTGATCTTCGGATCATAGGATATACCGATCATAGGCACTTGTACGTTAGCAGCGTAGATCAAGCTATGTAACCTCATGCCAATGATGATCTGACACTCACTTACCTCCTTCAACATGTCCTGTGGAAGAATAACAGCAGAACAATGCGTCACAAGGCTACCGGTAGATGCAACGTCACCCAGTCTTTCGATGATGAACTCTGATGCTTCCACATCCTTTGGAAGGTGAAATGGCAAGAACTTGATATGAAGAGGCTGTCGCTTCATCACTTGCTGTAACGCCTCAGTGATCTTCAATAGCTCTCTTCGATCACTCTCCCAATATCGAACGGACACTCCAATGATCGGTAGTTCTTCTATATTCGTCGTCTCATCATTATGAGGACTATGAATATGGTGAGTAGAGGATGGGTTATTCAATAGTTGTAATCCCATCACCGGATCAGGAACGACATCTATTCTATCTCCCTGTAGCCCCATTTGCTGAAGTAGCTCAGATGACTGCTGATCACGTACGGAGATATACGCCGCCCTACGGAATACCGACTTAATCATAGGATGGAAGATGCCACGATTAACTGGACCCACACCCTGGGAATATATAAATGTTGGTTTTCTCATCCATTGAGCAAGCTTAATGATTCCTAGATAATAAGGAATCGTCTTCGAGCCTGTAGCATCTTGTAGTAAGCTACCGCCACCACTAATCAATCCACAACTATTCTTAATGGCTCTTCTAACTTCGCCAAGCTTCAAGCGATGAACAGCTTGTACACCATAGGTAGACATGGTCCATTGCGGATCAATCGATAAAACGACAGGCTGAAGAAGCAATCCTGCAACTTCAGCCTGTTCTTCTAGAGCCGTTAAAATCGATTGAAGCACAGCCTCGTCCCCGCTATTCTTATACCCATAATATCCAGATATAACTATCGTCTGAGGAGTGGTGACCATCGTTTCCAACACCCTTCTGCAATCTGCCATGCAACGATGGCAATAAGCCCAATAATAAGTCCCAATCCTAATCCAAGTAAATTACGCACAAGTGAAATGGTAAGTGGCGTATGAATATGCGCAAATGTATCTACCATGGATAGCTGTCCTATAACCGCAACGACCATGATGTAGATGGCATTACGATATTTAATGGAAAGAAAAGTACCTAGTAGAAACAATGGATGTGCCATCAAGAATTCCTTGTTACGTGGACGAACACCGAATGTATTCTCCATTAATTTACGGAAGGTCAGCTCAATGGAAGTCACCGAACCAGCATTTCCCGTACGGCTTAAATAATACAAGCCAACCACACCAATGATGCCCGTTACAATAATCCCCATAACCGTAATTCTACTACGTAAAATGCTTCCTAGTTGCTCACGTAAATTACCACCTCTATAGAGAATAACATAGAGCAATATAAGCGCAATAGGTGCAAAATGTAATAAGCTAACGCCACGGAATTGTTCAATCACCATTTGATACGTAACGTTATTTAACAAAGCGATAACAAAAGGAATTGCACTTAATGATATCACCGCCGTCTTTACATATAAAACAAGTGCGTGTGTTAAACGACGACTTAACTTCATGCCCATCTCTTTACTATTTAGCTCATTTAATTTACGAATAGCTAATACCATTGCTATTGTTGGTCCACTAATCGCGACAAGAAGCGCTAATGCCTGTTCCAATAAGATAGGTCTCAATATAAACAATCCTGCACTACCCACTAGACCCATTACGAAGGCTGGCAGTGTTAGCCATGGAATGAAATAAGACACTAACAATGCAATGAATGCGATCGCACCAAGAACGACTACCATTTTGAATATTCGTTGATACGATGAATCCACAATATCAAATGACTTTGCTTCACCAATGGTAAAGCCATTACTCTTGATTTTGTCGATCGCATTGCCAGGTTCATCCAGACTGTGAATAAGATTATCCATCGGATCTGTGATCATGGCCTTAGCAGCGTTATTACTCGGTGCAGCGTTCAAATAAAATATACGGATGTTACGATCCTTACTCGCGAGTGCGAATCGCTCTGCAATGGTCTGAACATCTAGATTAGCATCAGCATCACTTAAGGAATACAAGCGAACCACATTATAATCAAGTAAATATGCTAATTTATTCAGACCTAGCTGTGGTTTCTTCAAATTCTCAATGGCTACTATCCCTATATTATGCTCTTTAAGCAGCTCACCAAAAGCAACCAAACTGTTCATGGCAACATGATCATTGTAGCCTTTAACAGATTCACCTTCAAAAAGAATACGGGTAACGCCTTGCGAAGCATAGTATTCGATCAAAGCCTTCATATGCTCTTGATTATAAGGAGCGCTATCTCCCATACGTGGCATAATCGTGAATCCTTTATCACGTAACATGGCAAAAGTAATAGGATCAGGTTGCATAGGTTTTAGCATTGCATCCTCGATAGAAGTCTCAATAACAAGACCTGTCTGATCTCCATTGAACCACGGTCTAACGTGTATATCGAACAGTTGAAAAGTGTCCTCAATGATGGGTGTGATTTCCTGCGCATTCTTATCATTTGCAAAAGACACGTACGTGAAGTTCTCATTCACGGGAACCAATTGATTATTACGTTTAGCTAAATCTTTACTACTAAAGATCGTCACACGACGAGACTTCTCCATTTCATTTAACGTACTCTCAAACATCGACATCGTGGTCACACCAGCATCCTTCAGACGATCCAATTGTTCCTGAATATAGTCTTGAGGATGTGGTTGATAGACGGATATATCGACTAAATCACGGTAATCGAAAGCGAACTCCACTTGGTTCGCAGATGTCTCTGTCTGGAAGCGGTCATACGCGACAGGCATAGCGGCAATGATTCCAATGACTACTAGAATCCATAACCATTTGCGCGAAGACTTGCTCCACTGATTCCATTTATACTGCACTACAAGTACCTCCTCATTCTAAGCGTCAACACGTTGCATTACGATCTCAATCAACTTCGCAATCCGCTGCTTCGCATGTAATATAGTCTCTCCATGGACTGCAAAATAAACCTTAATCTTAGGTTCGGTACCCGATGGTCTTAGACAGAACCAAGAACCATCCTCCAACATAAATTTCAGAACATTCTCTTTCGGTAAATCATCAAGACCTAAGGAGTAGTCGAGCACTTCCTGTACACGGACTCCACCTATTTGAACTGGTGGTTGTTCTCTCCAATCTGCCATGATGGATTGAATCTGTGCAAGCCCATCTTTACCTTTTAACGTACGGGATTCTAAATGTTCTTGGAAATATCCGAATTGTTCATATAGTTCTTCCAACACTTCATATAGTGTTTTGCCTTGACCTTTATAGTAAGCGCCTGCTTCAGCAATTAACATCGAAGCCACAACCGCATCTTTATCTCTTGCATAGTTCCCAACAAGATAACCATAACTTTCTTCATATCCGAATAAATACGTGTATTGGCCAGACTGCTCATATTGCGTCATTTTCTCACCAATATATTTGAATCCAGTTAGTGTATCCACAACTTGAGCACCATAGTGACGTGCAATGGTTGCACCCATTTCACTCGTTACAATTGTCTTCACGACTACGCCATTGTCTGGAAGCTTACCTGTTTCTTTCAATTGACTCAACAAATAATGAACCATAATTGCCCCAGATTGATTGCCTGACAATACGACATACTGTCCATCTCTGTCTTGAACAACAGCACCCATACGGTCACAGTCTGGATCCGTCCCAATAAGAATATCTGCATTCAATTCTCGTCCCAACTTCATAGCTAACGTAAACGCTTCTCGTTCTTCTGGGTTAGGAGACTTCACGGTTGAGAATTCTGGATCCGGTTGCTCTTGCTCAGGTACAACATGAACATGTGTGAACCCTACTGCTTCCAATGTCTTACGGACAGGGATATTGCCTGTACCATGTAATGGTGTATAGACGATATGGAAATCTTCACCTAGAGACGTACGAATAAGATCTGAATTCAGACTATGCTTGGCTACGGTATTTATAAATGCTTCATCATCTGATTCCCCTAACCATACTAACAAGCCTTGCTCCTCAGCTTCCGCTTTCGTTATTCTTTTGACAGCTGCGAAGGAATCTACTTCTTGAATGTATTGAATGACTTGCTCCGCTTCATGAGGGATAAGTTGTCCGCCCTCGGCATTATACACCTTAAACCCATTATATTCTGGAGGGTTATGACTTGCGGTAATAACAATTCCGCCTGTGGCTTTCAGATCACGAACACTAAATGAAAGTTGTGGCGTTGATCTAAGGGAAGGGAATAACTTAGCAACAATGCCGTTACCTGCAAGCACAAGTGCTGCTTCTAGAGCAAATTCTGGTGAGAAATGACGTGAATCATGTGCGATCACAACGGATGGTTTACCTTCTGCTTGTCGGTGACTATTGCGTATGAATTGGGCAAATCCTTGTGTTGCTGTACCAATGGTATACGGATTCATCCGATTGCTTCCAACACCAATGACACCTCTAAGTCCTCCAGTACCGAACTCCAAATCTTTATAGAATCGATCCTCTAATTCTTGTGGGTTCTGCTCCAAGCTACGAATCTCTTCTTTAGTTCTCTCATCGATAGAGCTGTCTTGAAGCCATTTCTGAATGTTAAGAATAGACGGTTCGGTAAGTTGTGACATGATTAAATCCCCCTTTATATTAACTACAATGAAATAATTAATTAATTAATTAATTAATTGAATTACGAATTCGTTGGGTCAGATAATGCGAACATAATATCACCTTCGGCTACCACTTTACCTTCAACTGTGGCTATTGCATGACCTTTGCCTATACTGCCCTTAAGTCTTGTAATCTCAACTTCAAGTCTTAACGTGTCTCCTGGCACCACTTGCCCACGGAAACGGAAGTTGTCAAGACCTGCTAAGAATCCAATCTTACCTTTGTTGCTCTCTAGATTCAGAATAGCAACAGCCCCTACTTGGGCTAATGCTTCTGTAATAAGAACCCCTGGCATGACAGGATACCCTGGGAAATGTCCCGTGAAGAATGGTTCATTTATCGTTACATTCTTAATACCTACCGCTCGTTTGCCATCCTCCATCTCAATGATACGGTCAACAAGTAAAAAGGGTGGTCGATGAGGTATAATCTCTTGAATTTGGTTCACATTTAACACAAAGAAAACTCCCTTCGAATAACAATATGGTATTGGGGTAATACTATGTAATATCCTTCATCTTCTGCAGAATATGGAGGTTCAGATAAGGGGCTTTCTCGAAGCAGACGATTCTAGGCTGCTAGGGAGAGCCCTTTTGTCCATATGTAACCAGACATATGTCACCCTCATACCCACAAAAAGGCGATCCTCTCTTCCATCTCACAACATAGGAGTCTATGCTTGATAGTTCCCAACTATTATACATATATCAGACATAAAAAGAAAACTCCAAAACGTAGCGAGTTTTCTGAATTTCAAAGAATATCCTATTGTAATTGGGACTTATGATGGTGCAAACACGAGATCTAATACATGTTTCCATGTCTCCCACTGGAACACATCATTTATACTGCCTTTACCTAAAACGACATAACCTACGATCATTCCGCTTATTAAGCCAATGAGTAGGAATAATGGAACCAGACATCGTAGTATAATTCTCCATCTAGGTGTTCTGACTTTGGTTGGTTCTTTAGATTCACTCATGGGTATCTCCACCTACCCCCGCATATTGTTTGCAAGGTTCATCATGGTATCACTTGAAGTCAATGCACGAGACATCAACTGGTATGCTCGTTGGACTTGAACCATCTCCGCCATCTCCACGGATAAATCAACATTAGAACTCTCTAGATAACCTGATCGTAAAGATATATTCTCTGGTATGCTGTCGGTTGCTGGGCCGAATACAGATTGTGTTGTTGTTCCATTAGCTAGAATAAATTTGTTGCCATCAACCTGAACCAGTCCTTCAGCTCTTTGAACTTCAAGTACCATAATCTGACCTGCTAGTTCTCTATCAGAGGTGCCACTTCGTACCGTCCACACATTACCCTTAGCGTCTATAGCTGCCTTTCCATCTGCCGGGACTGTAATGGGCTGTAGGTTGTCTCTACGAAGAACCTTATCACCCTCGTTGTTAACCAAGATCATTGTAGAAGCATCTTGAGGATTAGGGACGAAGTGGAAGGCGCCCTCACGTGTATAGGCAATATTGCCATTACTCTCTACAGCGAACAATCCATTACCTTGGATCGCTAGATCCGTAGGAAGACCTGTCTCTTGCATAGGTCCTTGCTCCCAATTTGCCGCGATAGATGCAGACTTGATCCCGTAGCCAATGTTGAACCCCATCGCAGAAGGGCGATCTGTGCTTTTGAAATCTTTATGCTGATTCTGTACGGTAGTAAGTACATCCTCGAAAGAACTCTCTTTACGTTTATAGCCGACCGTATTCATATTTGCAATATTATCAGCAATGAGGTCAAGTCTAGACTGCAGACTATTCATAGTCACTGACGCACTGATTATGGAGTTGTTCATTTTGATCCTCCTAAAAGTTTTACAAAGTAAAACTAACTTCGTAAGCATTCACTAAGTTTTACGAAGTAAAACTAATTTATACTCTGCCGATTTCGTTAACTGCCTTTTCCAGACTTCTATCATAATATTGAACAATCTTTTGGTTCGCTTCATAAGCACGAGCTGCCATATTCATTTCAACCATAGATTGTGCGGAATCAACATTTGAACGTTCCAAATAACCTTGACGAATGGATACATTGTCGTTATCCAACTTAAACCTTACATCTGCCGCTTCCTGATCATCTATCCGGAATACGCCATTACCTTCTCTTACCATTTGATGTGGTTGGCTTACGACACTAATCCCTAAGTTCACACCCGTTGGTTGACCCGTAGCGGTGTTGATCATTCTTCCCTGTCCATCGATCTTAAGCTGATCTGTTGGACCGTTAAGTACGATAGGTTGGTTGTTAATATCCATCACAAGAAACCCTGTAGAAGATAGTAACTGGCCATCGGGATTCACAAGGAAATGTCCATCTCTCGTGTATCTAGTCTGACCCTTAGCATCTTGTACTGTGAAAAAGGCTTGTGACTGATATGTTGTATTCCCTTCTTCATCGATAAATTTACCGTTATCATCAAATACGATAGGTTGTCCTGTTGTAGGATTAATCTTTTGTAGATCAGATACGAGTGCAAAGTCGGTTGGTTTATCACTAGGCATTAAATCTCCCTGCAAGAACATCGAGAGACTTTCTTCCATAAACACACCTGTATTTAATTTACCCAATTTACGGTTATTTATATTAGGGTCTCCGCCTTTAAGAGATATAAGTACCTCTGGGAAGGAGCGTGCCGATGTATTCACTTGTTTGTATCCTGTAGTGTTCACGTTAGCTATATTCTGTGTTACTGTATCATGTCGACGTTGCTGTGTCATTAATCCTGCAGCTGCCGTATAGAGTCCTCTTAACATAAGGTAACCCCCCTTTCATTGCTTCTTAGTATTTATCGGAATATTACACTCTTTTCTTAATAACCCTATCTAAATTATCTAGCATAATCCCTGTTCCCTTTACAACACAGTGCATAGGGTCCTCAGCTATTAAGACCGGAACACGAAGCTCATCAGACATTAACACATCTAATCCGTCCAATAAAGCACCACCACCCGTGAGAATTACGCCACGATCAATAATATCTGCTGACAGCTCTGGAGGCGTACGTTCTAATACGGATTTCGCGGATAACACAATCGCTGCTATAGGATCCATTAATGCTTCTTGTATTTCATAAGAATAAATTGTGATCGTAAGTGGTAATCCTGTAACCATATCACGACCCCTTATATCCATCTCCGCTTTCATGCCGTCCGGATGTGCAGTACCGATATTCACCTTAATATCTTCAGCTGTACGCTCACCTATGAGAAGTTTATATTTATTCTTTATGTACTTGGTAATCGCATCATCAAACTTATCCCCTGCTATCTTAAGAGAAGAAGCGGTAACAACATCGCCCATAGAAATAACCGCAACATCTGTCGTTCCACCGCCGATATCTATAACCATATTACCACTCGGCTCATATATATTCATACCGGCTCCAATAGCAGCCGCTTTAGGTTCTTCTTCTAAATATACCTCTCTAGCACCACTATGTTCCGCAGCCTCGCGAATCGACTTCTGCTCTACAGATGTAATATTCGTTGGTGTGCATATAAGAATACGTGGACGACTATACCAAGTGCGTCCCCCAACTCTATCAATGAAGTGTCTAAGCATCATTTCTGTCACTGCAAAGTCAGCAATAACTCCATCACGTAATGGCCGTATAGCAATAATATTGCCTGGCGTACGTCCAATCATACGACGAGCATCTTCCCCCACAGCAAGAACCTTCTTGGTATCCCTTTCAATAGCAACAACTGAAGGTTCGTTTAATACAACTCCTCGGCCTTTTACGTGAATGAGCACATTTGCCGTACCGAGATCGATTCCAATATCCTTACTAAACATCATGAAAGGGCCCCCAAAGTGTTATTTTATGGTGAATAGGAATGTAAAGCGTCCATGTTCTGCATTCGACAATAAGCTGCAAAATCCCTTTATTTTCGAATACGTTATCATTTCAACTTCTGACCCCATACCATCTTTTAACATATCATACTTCAGGGGAAGTATTCAACGGCTATTCTAGTACATTTGCGTAACTTATGACTTTACGGTGCCTACGATTTCTCTATTTTTGCTATTTGTTTTCTTATACTTAATCTTGGTGGCTTCGCCTCCTCTAAGATGTCGGATCGATTTATGATATTCTAAAATATCTTTCACTCGTTCCGCCAGTTCTGGATTGATCTCGGGTAAACGTTCTGTTAAATCTTTATGCACTGTACTCTTCGATACACCAAATTCCTTGGCAATGGTTCGGACCGTGTTTCTAGTCTCCACGATACAACGTCCGATCTTAATGGTCCGTTCCTTAATGTAATCGTGCACGCTCCCGCCTCCCTCTTGTGGATGGTTTGGTACATTATATGAGGGGCAGGCTTATATATTCGCAGTTTAGAAACATGACAAGCTTGAATATTCTCATTTATTTATTGGACAAGTATTGGATATTCCACAAATCAGACGCCAAAAAGGCAGGGTTTCCCCTGCCTACTTCGTGTTCAACCGCCAAATCATAAGCCATAATCTGCTTAAAGATTTATTCTTATTTTGGAGGTAGCAGTTCTGATGGATTAACTAAATCTCCATCATTGTACACTTCGAAATGAACATGGTTGCCAAGATCGCTTTCCATCTCGCTTCGTCCTGCACTTGCCAAAACGTTACCTTGAGCAATCTCATCACCAACTTTAACTTTGGCGTCGGCTAGACTCTGATACACGGTCTTTAATTTCCCTGCATGGGTTATCTCAATAACCGTTCCCATTAATGGATGTACTTCTACACGACTCACTTTACCACTTAACGCTGCTCTAACCTCGAAAGATTTATTATCCTCACGTGCTAGATCAATTCCGTTATTGGTTACAGAGACATCATTGTATTGAACCATTGCTTCTTCATGATTCTCTTTCGATCCTAGTGGATCATAATAAGGCTTTACGATACTAACTTCTTTTCCATCTGCTACTGGCCAAGTCATATTCTCTGCAGTACCGATAACGGCTACTGTATCGCCATCGTTCATACCAACATCTTTTGGTCCAGTAACTTGAGAGACGGTGTTGCCTGGCACAGTAGTTAGGTCTGTAGTAAGTGACTTCTGAGCGCTATCCTGATAGACCCACACCATAGTTAGTATAATTGCTGCTGCGGCCATATAGGCTGCCGGATATACCCAACGTTTCGACAACAGCCTTTTCCATGAAGATGGTTGGTTAACCGGTTCTCCTTTAAATAGTTTAGGAGTTTCTTCATGATTTTGATTTTTGTTTTGTTCATTCATTGTTATCACCTCAATAACCATTGTTACCGAGATGAAATCTTTTATACCTTCTATCGATATATTATTTTTTGGCGAGTAGATTAGTAACATTCTGAAATTCTATTCCAGTATAATAATGTTTGAGAATCTGAGTCGCTGTGTATCCTTCTTGCGCCATCCCATTAGCCCCCCACTGACTCATGCCTACGCCATGTCCATTCCCATATGTGGTGAACACAATATCCTTTCCTGATTCCACCCAAGAGAATTGACTAGAACGAAGTCCAAGCTTCTCTCTCACATCACGACCACTAAACTTCATGCCCCCAATACTTATTTCTTTAATACGATTGCCCTGTGTTCTAGAAATGATATGAATCAGAGAATCAAGAGATTGCCCATCCTTGTTACTATTAAATGCAGCTATATCTAACTTATTCAGTCCCATTTGAGCCAGGAACTTTTCTTTACTTAACTTGAACGTATCCTTATAGTGTGGTGCAAGCGTGATATCCCAAGGACTATCTACACTTCTAAGATAAGGTAGTGCCGCGCTCCAATAATCTTCTGAATTCTCCGTATATCCATTGCTTGTGGAAAAGAAACTGGCCTGAATGGGCTTCCCCTTATATGTCATAATAATATTCCGACTCTCTTGTACAGCACGTTGTACATTCGCTAACTGATCAGCTCTTCCTTTGGCAATCCATTCTTTCTCTAGTTCCGCTTGGGAGATGTAGGCTTGATGTGTGATCGTATCTGTTACATCTGCATCTTCTACAGGAACCCCACTTCTGTCATTCATGAGTAGTCGTTGTACAATGTAAGTTCGCGCAGCAGTTGCTTGTGCCTTTAGAGATTCTAATGCGAAGTCAGCTGGCATCTCTGCAGCTACAACGCCTACTACGTAGTCTTCAAGAGATAATGTCTCGATCTGTCGAATCTTAGTCAGATATACGGAAACCTGCGGCTCTTCTTCTAACTCCGCATTTTGGGGTGATGCTACCTCAATCCCACCTTCCGTTATTGGTGGAGTAGGAACTGGGGAAGAATATGGGACATTTACTATCATTGCAGGAAGTAGAAGAGCTAGTACAATGAGTCCCCCTATCGCTAACAAGATAGGGTACCCACCTTGCTTCATAGGATTATAACCAAATCTCTTCCTGGCGCCATATTTGTAATTCTGTACAACTTTCATAGTTACTGTAACCCTCCGTTCCTCATATGATGCACCTATGCTTTCCTTTCTAGCTGTCTTATACATATGATTTTGGAGGATATGATAGAACCAATTTAGTAGAGAAGAAGATTTACGCTGGGTCATGAAATTACTAAACTATACACAAAAGACCCAAGGAAGCGGCAGATCACGCATTTCCTTGGGTCTTATCATCATTACAATTTATAGAAACCTATTTAAATAACAGATTATGCCTACATATCAATCCACTTACACCCATGTTGGTTGCGTGGAGAATTGCTTAGCTTTCTCTTTAACCTTTTCGATCAAAGCAGGTTCTTGTGATGTTTGTAAAGTAGGTTCTTCCATGCTAATTCGCCAAATATCAGCACCAAGTCCAGATAACTTCTCTGTGAGATTAACATATCCACGGTCAATATGATGCACACCACTAACCTCGGTTGTACCCTCCGCTACTAATCCTAACAATATCAGTGCTGCTCCCGCACGAAGATCTGTTGCACATACTTTTGCACCATTCAACTTCGCTTTACCGGTCACGATCGCTGTTCGACCTTCAACTTTAATCTCAGCATTCATAAGTTGGAATTCATCTACATGCATGAATCGATTCTCAAAGACAGTTTCGGTAACGACGCTTGTTCCTTCAGATACAAGTAACAAAGACATCATCTGTGACTGCATATCCGTTGGAAATCCAGGATACGGTAATGTCTTGATATCAACGGAACGTAGTGGGTGATTCGCTATAACACGAATTCCATTCTCATCTGGTTGAATCTGAACACCCATCTCCTCCATTTTGGAAATGACCGGGCCTAAATGATCCGCAATAGCACCTTCAATGTATACATCTCCACCCGTAATTGCTGCAGCCACCATATATGTACCTGCTTCTACTCGGTCAGGAATAACGGTGTGTTCAACGCCACGCATTTTGTCGACACCTTCTATTCGAATAATGCCAGTACCTGCACCGCGAACTTTGGCACCCATACTATTCAAATAATTCGCTAAATCGACAATTTCTGGTTCTTTCGCTGCATTCTCAATTGTTGTTGTTCCTGTAGCCAAAGTAGCAGCCATCATAATATTCTGAGTCGCTCCTACGCTTGCAACATCCAAGTAAATCTTGGCACCACGTAATCGACCATTACTCTTAGCTTCAATAAAACCTTGACCGAGACTAATCTCTGCTCCAAGAGCCTCAAAACCTTTTAAATGTTGATCAATTGGACGTGAACCAATGGCACATCCACCTGGCAATGAGATTCTTGTATGACCCATGCGAGCCAGTAATGGTCCCATCACTAAAAAGGACGCTCTCATTTTACGTACATACTCATACGGCGCTTCAGAAGTTGCTATTTCTTCTGCATTGACACGTAATACTTCGTTGTCATAGCTTGTTTTTATACCTAACGACTTCAACACATTCGTAATTGTCATCACATCGTCTAGAGGTGGGGCATCATAAATAGTACTTATGCCTTCTTCCCCAAGAATAGAGGCAGCGATGATCGGAAGAACTGAATTCTTTGCCCCACTTATTTTAACATTTCCGATCAATCTATTGCCACCGCGGACGATAAATTTGCTCATCATAGTTCCCTCCGCGTCCATAGTTTTGCAAGCCCGGTAAAATTAGATAATAAAAGCACTTTAAAATTCCCAACTTTCATCAAATTATTAATTTTTACGTATACATGTCTTTTTATAATAACGAAATTAGATTAACCTACATTTTCAAGTTAGTTATCATTATGTTACGACCTCAGAATTGGTTCGACAATAAGTGTTAATTATTACCCATTGTGTACATAATGATTTGTTATTATTCTGTGTCGTAATAAGATTCCTTAAAGATATTACCCAACAAGAGGATATTAAAACATATATTTGATCATTTGGCTCCAAGTTAGATAATCAATAATAAATCCTGCTACAAAATGCCCTAGTACAATAGCCAATAGCACATGCAATAATTTACCTTGCGCTCCTTGCGGCATACGGATGAATAAGTCTAATTTCAGATTCTGCAATGCCCACCACGATATCCAAATACAAATAAGTGACACAATAATGGATATCAATCCACTCACGCCTACCATACCATTGACTGTATTTGATAAGTATTGATTCATGTGCATTCGACAAATCCCTTCTAATTTCAGTGCAAGACTTTTTTCAGACTATACTATCATACTTTTCTTCTACACAAGAGTCCACTATTATCCTCATATCTGTCTATTTTTTTTGTACACGACAAAATATCAAGAAGCTATGGACATCAATGACACTTTGTCCTGCACAAAAACAGTCGGACTTCTTAGTCAGACTGTTCTTGTGTACTGTATTTATTTATGGATATGGGAGTGAACTTTGATACGGTTCATCGCTTTCTTTAATGAAAGTTCTGCACGTCCAAAATCAATATCGGCTTGACTGAGCTTCTTGGCTTCGATGCGACGTTCTGCACGTTCCTTCGCAGCCATAGCACGCTCCATGTCGATCTCTTGTTCCAACTCAGCACTTTCTGCTAAGACGACGACTTTATCTTTACGAACTTCTACAAAACCACCACTGATGGCAATGTAAGTATAATCCTTGCCTATCTTAATACTAATTGGCGCTACCTGTAGCGGAGTTATGAATGGAATATGACCTGCTAGAATACCAATTTCCCCTTCGATTCCACGAACAGTCAAGCCATCGACCTCACCAGAATAGGCTAAGTGATCCGGTGTGACGATTTCCAGTAAAAAGGTGCTCATTTGTTCTCCTCCTCAAAGCTATTCGGAGAATAGCTTACTACGAAAGCTTATGCTTAGCTATTCGGAGAATAGCTTACTACGAAAGCTTATAACGAAAACTTGTAGTAATTATAGTGTTTTCGCTTTTTCAACCGCTTCTTCAATTGATCCAACAAATAGGAATGCTGCTTCTGGAAGATTATCATGCTTACCTTCAAGAATTTCCTTAAAGCTACGGATAGTATCTTTAATCGGAACATACTTACCTGGGAATCCATTGAATTGTTCAGCCACATGGAATGGTTGGGACAAGAAACGTTGAATTCTACGCGCACGAGATACGATTAATTTGTCATCTTCGCTCAATTCATCCATACCCAAGATTGCGATAATATCTTGAAGCTCATTGTATCGTGCCAAGATCTGCTTCACACCTTGGGCAACGTTATAATGCTCTTCACCAACAATCTCCGGTGCTAGAATACGTGAACTGGATGCCAAAGGATCAACAGCTGGGTAGATTCCCATCTCAGAAATTTTACGTTCCAAGTTCGTCGTTGCATCCAAGTGAGCAAATGTCGTAGCTGGAGCTGGATCGGTATAGTCATCCGCAGGAACATAAATGGCCTGAATAGAAGTAACAGACCCTTTCTTTGTGGATGTAATACGCTCTTGCAATTGACCCATTTCTGTAGCCAATGTTGGTTGGTAACCAACCGCTGATGGCATACGACCAAGGAGTGCAGATACTTCGGAACCCGCTTGTGTGAAGCGGAATATATTATCAATAAACAACAGAACGTCTTTGCCTTCTTCATCACGGAAGTATTCTGCCATTGTAAGTCCAGTAAGTGCTACACGAAGACGAGCGCCCGGAGGCTCATTCATTTGACCAAATACCATGGCTGTTTTCTTAATAACACCAGAATCCGTCATTTCATGATACAAGTCATTACCTTCACGTGTACGTTCACCAACACCCGCGAACACAGAAATACCACCATGTTCTTGAGCGATATTGTTGATCAATTCCTGAATAGCAACCGTTTTACCAACACCTGCTCCACCGAAGAGGCCAATTTTACCACCCTTTTGATAAGGTGCAAGAAGATCGATTACTTTAATTCCTGTCTCAAGCATTTCTGCTTGTGTAGATAGTTCATCATATGCTGGAGCTTCACGGTGAATCGGTCTTTTAATTTCAGCTGTAATATCGCCAGCTTGATCAATAGGCTCACCCAACACATTAAATACACGACCTAACGTTTCAGGACCTACAGGAACTGTAATAGCAGTACCTAGATCTAGAGCTTCCGTGCCACGAATCAATCCATCTGTACTGGACATAGCAATACAACGTACTCTATTGTCTCCCAAATGATTAGAAACTTCCAGAACCAGATTGATTTGTTTACCATTTGCTGAGACCGTCTGAATCTTAATCGCATTGTAGATTTCCGGAAGTTGACCCCGATCAAATTCGATGTCGACAACGGCACCCATAATGCTGACAACGCGTCCTTTATTCATCTTTGTGTTCCCCTCCTACAAGTTCATTGCTAAACATTCAACTTAAGACTGTGAATCTGCGCCTGCCACAATCTCAGAAATTTCCTGTGTAATTGCTGCTTGACGAGCACGATTATAAGTTAACTGTAATTCACCTATCATCTTGGTAGCATTCTTAGTCGCACTACCCATTGCAGTCATCTTAGATCCCAGTTCACTTGCTTTTCCGTCTAACAGGGCGCCGAAGATGAGTGTTTCTGCATATTTAGGCAGAAGCACTTCCAAAACAGCACTTGCAGATGGTTCATATTCGTAAGATGCTGTAGCACTTTGTGTATGGACTATTTCCATTGGCAACAGTTGTATTGTCTCAGGGATCTGAGTCAAAGCATTTACGAATCGACTGTAACAAATATTAAGCTTATCGATATCGCCTCTTTCAAAACGTTGAACGGCTGCATAAGCGATTGATTTAATATCTGCGAAGCTTGGAGTATCGGATAGATCCGTTAGTTCTTCCACAATCGGAAGCTCTCTACGCCGGAAATATTCACGTCCTTTACGACCAATCACATACAATTCATACTCATCTTTTGACTTGTGATTCTCAGCAATCGTTACCATTACCTTCTTCAACACATTCGCATTATATCCACCTGCGAGCCCGCGATCAGAAGTAATCACTAAATATCCTGTTTTCTTCACAGGTCTATGCTCAAACATCGGATGCATTATCTCATTGCTACTAGAAGCAATACTAAACACCACTTCTTTCAGCTTATCTGCGTAAGGCCTAGCCGCAGTTGCCTTCTCCTGCGCTCTTCTAAGCTTGGAGGCAGCTACCATTTCCATTGCCTTCGTGATTTGCTTGGTGCTTTGTACGCTCTTGATTTGACGTTTAATATCACGTAAGCCTCTTGCCATGTTTACACCACCTTAAAGTTTTGACGAAGTCAAAACTAACATCGTAAGCATCTACCTAGTTTTGACGAAGTCAAAACTAACATCGTAAGCATTAACTTAGTTTTGTAAATAATGATACCGAGCCTTACGACCCGGCGATATCATCTATGCCGTTACAGAGAATCCCTTTTTGAATGTCGCAATAGCGTCTTTCAGAGCAGTCTCATTATCCGCAACCAAATCCTTCGTCTCACGAATGGATTGTAGAATTTCAGGACGATTACTTTCTACAAAAGCAATGAACTCACTCTCAAAACGACGAATATCCAACACTGGAATATCATCCAAATGCCCACGTACGGCAGAATACAAGCTAATCACTTGTTGTTCAACTTGTAGCGGTTGGTTGACACCTTGCTTAAGGACTTCCATCAATCTAGCTCCGCGATTCAGACGTGCAAGTGTAGACTTGTCTAGATCCGATCCAAATTGAGAGAACGCTTGAAGTTCACGATATTGTGCAAGGTCTAGCTTCAAACCACCTGCGACTTTTTTCATCGCTTTGATCTGCGCTGAACCACCTACACGGGATACTGAAATACCGACGTTAATCGCTGGACGTTGACCAGAATAGAATAGCTCTGACTCCAAGAAGATCTGTCCATCAGTAATAGAGATCACGTTCGTTGGGATATAAGCTGATACGTCTGATGCTTGTGTCTCGATGAACGGCAATGCCGTTAGGGATCCACCACCAAGTGCATCGCTTAATTTAGCTGCACGTTCTAGTAGACGTGAGTGAAGATAGAAGACGTCTCCCGGATAAGCTTCACGACCTGGCGGACGACGAAGTAACAAGGAAAGTTCGCGATAAGCAGATGCTTGCTTCGTTAAGTCATCATAAATGATAAGCGCATGCTCACCTTTATACATGAAGTATTCAGCCATAGCACAACCTGCATATGGTGCGATGTATAGTAGCGGTGATGGATCAGAAGCCGCTGCTGTTACAACGATTGTATATTCTAAAGCGCCATGACGACGAAGTGTTTCTACAACTTGTGCTACGGTAGATTGTTTCTGCCCGATGGCCACATAGACACATTTCACGCCATTGCCCTTTTGGTTAATAATCGTATCAATAGCTAACGCTGTTTTACCTGTTTGACGGTCACCAATGATAAGTTCCCGTTGTCCACGTCCGATCGGTACTAATGCATCAATGGCTTTGATCCCTGTTTGCATGGGTTCGTGAACAGATTTACGATCGATAACGCCTGGTGCACTGTTCTCAACTGGGCGGAACTCTGTAGCCGCAATTGGACCTTTACCATCAATAGGTTCTCCAAGTGCATTCACGACACGTCCAAGCATAGCTTCCCCAACGGGAACCTGCATAATCTGACCTGTACGTTTAACCTGGTCACCTTCTTTAATCTCGGTGTAACGACCTAGAATAACAACACCCACGTTGCTCTCTTCCAAGTTGAGTACCAATCCGACTACACCATTGGAGAATTCCAACAGCTCACCGGACATAGCGTTCTCAAGCCCGTGTACACGCGCAATACCATCACTTACTTGAATGACAGTACCCACTTCAGCCACTTCAATGTCAGATTTATATTGTTCAATTTGACTCTTAATAAGTGAACTAATTTCTTCTGGTTTGATACTCAATATTTTCACCCCTATCTACTATGCTTGTCATTAAATGACTTTTCGAGTCGTGCAAGCTTACCGGATACGCTACCGTCATACAACGTATCACCGATAACAACTTTCAGCCCTCCAAGTAAGCTCTTATCAATAACGTTGTTAACACGAATCGATTTGTGCGCAACTTGACTGAATTCACTAGAGACTGCTTCGATCTCGCTTGAATCAAGTGCATATGTTGAATAAACAATGGCATCCGCTATCCCAAGATGATCTCCCTGGAATTTGATGTAACTATCTAAAAGATCTGGAAATATATCCGTTCTCCGGCGCTTCACTAGTAGTTCAACGATATTCATCACGGATGGTGACAGCTTGCCATCAAGTGCTCTATGTAGAGCATTCAATTTATCAGAATCCGAAATATTAGGTGTTGTAAGGAATCGCTCAATCGAATCATCCGATTGGATGGCTCCTACAATCGCCTTCAATTCCTGTTCTATTTCAAGCGCTCTTTGCTCCTGTGACGCCACTTCAAACAGTGCCTTAGCATACCGTTTGGCGACTACCGTATCGCGACTCATGATTTACCCCCTACCTCTTTGAGGTATTGATCCACGAGTTGTGCTTGTGCATCATCCGCTTTGACTTCTTTGTTAATCAATTTGGATGCGATTTGTACAGATATCGTACCAATCTCGCTACGTAATGCTTCAACAGCTTTATCCTTCTCACTCTCAATATCTCTAACAGCATCAGACTTGAGACGTGACACAGCCTGACTAGCGTCTTCAAGGATCTGTTCAGCTTGCTTATCACTTGTCTTCTTAGCTAATTCAACGATTTCATAAGCCTCTTTACGAGCGCCTTGCAGAGCAATCTTCTGATCCTCTACATACTGCGTTGCCTCTTGACGAGTTAATTTAGCATCCTCTAACTGCTTCAAAACCAACAAACGTCTTTGCTCCATAACATCGAACAACTTACCGAAGGCATATTTATTTAATAGCCAATACAGAAGTGCAAATGCCAGGATAGTCCAAAGCATATTTTCCCAAATTATACTCACTGAAGTCACTCCTTTCCATTCACGCGAAGTGCGATTTTAAACAAAAGGAAGGCGCGGATGACATCGGCCCTCCCCGCCAAACCGTTGGTCTATTATTTAAGCAAACATGATCAAGAATGCGATAACTGTTGCAGCCAATGGCACAACTTCTACAATACCAACACCGATAAACATCGTTGTTTGTAATGCCCCAGTAGCTTCTGGTTGACGAGCAATAGATTCCACCGTTTTACTTACGATCATACCGTTACCTAAACCTGCACTGAGTGCACCTAAACCAACTGCAATAGCTGCTGCTAAAAATTCCATTATAAATATCCTCCTTCAAATCTTCTTAGTATTGTAATGCTTTATAATATCTTCTGCGAACGTAATCTATAATTATAAATTATTTCACTGAAGTTAATTAATGTTCTTCATGCGTAGTCATTTGAGCAATGTAAACCATGGTCAATATGGTGAATATAAATGCTTGTAAAAAGCCTATAAACACGCTGAATCCTTGCCATAATGCCATGAACGGAATCGATATAATGGACAGTTTCAGAATAACTGTTATCAATACCTCACCCGCAAAGATATTAGCGAACAAACGTAACGCCAACGCAAATGGCTTAGATAGATTCTCGATAATATTCAAGGGAAGGAAGATTGGAAATGGTTTGAGAAAGTGCTGCAAGTAATGTTTCCGGTTTATCTTGAATCCCAAGTAGTTCATCAGTATAAAGACCACTATTGCAAGTCCTGCAGTAACGTTAATATCTGCCGTTGGAGATTTCCACCACAGAAGTTCTGCATGATCCCCAGGTGCTAAATTACGTGTAGCTTCAATTACATATCCGAATACTTCTATCGGCCCGTCCGCTTTAGTAATGATAGCAAACGGAAGTCCCAACAAGTTAGCGACTGAGATGAACAACATCAACGTCAGTCCCAATGATAAGTAAGGTCTGCCCTTTTTCATATCCATTGTACTGTTAATTAAATTCTGAACAAATTCCACTATCCATTCCATAACGTTCTGAACTTTGGTTGGATTCTCAACTGATAAATTTCTAAGACTCAATTTAACAAGTGCGAATACGATCATCACGGTCACCAACAGCATAATAATTGCAGAGAAATCAAGTTGCAGTCCTCCGACAATAATAATTGGCATATCATGCATTGAAATGTATCCCTCCTCTCAACTAGATTATTCTTTTTTCTTTCTCACAATTAAATATATGGCTACAGGAATGGTTAGAATTTGCGGTATAAATAGTCCAATAAGTGTTGCCTCAAGTGATAAATGCTCGTACTTAATTGCAAACATGACCACTAGAATAGAAATACTTATTCGAGTAAGAAAACCTAAACCAAACATTCTCTTGTTGCTTGTTACTGCCTGAGTTAGCTTACGAACTTTCATTGAAAGATAGGCTGTATTGAACAACCCTACTCCCAATCCAAGAACCATACCCATTGTGACTGTGCGATATTCCGGGTATAAGACCCATCCTATTAATAACGCTGACATCATTAGTAAAGACAATTTGGTCACGGTCTTTACTATGGAAATGGTCTCATCCATTCTGTTCCCCCATAGTCCTTTTGATCAACATAAACAAATGAGAGGTTCCCACCACTAGTCCGGATATCGTTCCAATTGCCATCCAATACTTTGGACCTTCCCATATCCCAACCAACCATTTACTTATAAAAAAGCCTAGAAGTATATATGTGGCAAGCATACCACCGGCTCCACTTATGTAAAGGGCCATCTGCCAAGGATTATCATTACGTTTTGGTTTCCCCATCACACTAATCCCAACCTATTTTACTGAATATTTCAAGACTTTGTCAATCAAACGTTTTCATCGTATTAAAGCGAGAAAGTGCCCTGTATTTCTTCTCATTTAGCTTCATATACCACGTAAACCATACAGTTCAACTGTACACTAATTCACACATAATAAAATAACACACTTTTATCTATTTGTGAACATTGTGTGAAATTCTTCCGGTCTTTCTTCTTCTAATCCGAAATGGTGAAGAATCGCATTGACAATTCTTGGGGATACCTGTCCGTCCCCGTAAGGGTTGGCAGCCTTGCTCATAGATTCATACAACTTCGAATCTGTTAACAATTCCTTGGTACGTTGATATACCTTCTCCTCATCTGTTCCCACCAACTCAAGTGTCCCCGCTTCAATTCCTTCAGGACGTTCCGTCGTATCACGTAGGACAAGCACTGGTACTCCAAAGGATGGCGCCTCTTCCTGTAATCCGCCAGAATCACTTAGAATCAGGTGTGTGTGTGGATAGAAATTGTGAAAATCTACGACATCCAGCGGTTCAATCAACTTGATTCGAGGATGGTCGCCTAGAATTTCATGTGCTGGCCCCATAACCGCAGGGCTTGGATGCACCGGATAACAGATAACAACATCATCGAACTCATCCGCGATTCTCTTCACGGCACGGAAAATATGACGGTGCGGTTCGCCCTGTGACTCCCTGCGATGCGCCGTCATTAAAATGAGTCTTTTGCCTGAAGCCCAATCTAACACCGGATGACTATACTCGGGATGTACTGTATATTGAAACACATCTGTAACCGTGTTGCCTGTGATATATATGCTTGACTTTGACTTGTTTTCAGAAAGCAAGTTATTTGCAGACCAATCCGTAGGAGAGAAATGTAAGTCCGCAAGGACTCCCGTTAATTGACGATTCATTTCTTCAGGAAATGGTGACTGCTTATTCCATGTTCTAAGTCCCGCTTCTACATGCCCTACTTGGATCTGTTGCATAAACGCTGCATAGCTAGCTATAAACGTTGTCAACGTATCTCCGTGAACAAGAACAATATCAGGCTTCGCTTCACGAAGCACAGGTTCAAGCCCAGCTAATACTCGTATGGAGATTTCGTTCAAAGTCTGACTATCCTTCATAATATCCAGATCATAATCAGGCTTGATCTTAAATACTTCTAATACCTGATCAAGCATTTGCCGATGTTGCGCTGTTACACACACGATAGACTCTATCCGATCGGAATGCTTCTGCAATTCAAGAATGAGTGGTGCCATCTTAATCGCTTCAGGTCGAACCCCAAAGATCGTCATTACTTTAATCTTTCGCATATATATAATACCTCTTCTCTTACTTAGTTCCGTATAAACGGTCTCCAGCGTCACCTAACCCAGGGATAATATAGCCATGCTCATCTAGACGTTCGTCCATTGCTGCTACATAGATGTCTACATCAGGATGTGCATCATGAACTGCCTTAACACCCTCTGGAGCTGCAATTAGATTCATCATCTTAATCTGGGTACATCCACGTTCCTTCAATACATTTATAGCAGCGATTGCTGATCCACCTGTTGCAAGCATAGGATCAATAACAATCAATTCACGTTCCGTCACATCTGTTGGAAGCTTAGTATAGTATTCAACAGGTTGCAGTGTTACCGGATCACGGAATAATCCGATATGACCCACCTTTGCTGCAGGAAGCAACTTCAAGACACCATCAACCATACCTAATCCTGCACGAAGTATGGGAACAAGACCCAACATCCGACCTGATATGACTTTACACTCTGTCTCTGCTACAGGGGTCTTTACCATTACACTTGCAAGTGGAATCTCTCTCGTTATCTCATATGCCATCAATGTTGCTACTTCATCAACAAGTTCCCTAAAGTCTTTGGTTGTTGTCTGTTCATCACGGATGAAAGTAAGTTTGTGTTGAATTAAAGGGTGATCACATACCACCAATTTTCTATTTCCCATGGTTCGCCTCCGCATTGTTCTTTTGTCTTCGTGTCTTAATTACACAGCGATATCGCAGTGGTGTATTCAAACTTTGTCTATTATAGCACTCTCCGAATTGAATTTGCACCTTCTCCATTGAACATCTATTGAACAGCTACTGATTCAATGAAATATTGTCGATTGTTGCACAACAGGTGTAACGCATCATCGTTGTGTCTATTCGTCTATGTGTCACTATTCTACCGATCACCCTAGGTTTCTATACATATCAAATAGAGGGTAAGCTTTAGCTTACCCTCTAGACATCTAATGATATATATTTAGTATTTCAATTCTGGATATAATGGATATTGATCCGTAAGAGCCGTAACTCTTGCAGCAGCTTGTGCTAATATTGCTTCGTCTTCTGGATTCTTCAGCGTTAGAGCAATAATCTTACCTACCTCAATCATCGCCTTCTCATCCATACCACGTGTAGTTGCAGCAGGAGTTCCCAGACGAATACCACTCGTTACGAAAGGACTTGTTGGATCGAAAGGAATCGCGTTCTTATTGACTGTAATCCCGATTGAGTCCAGAACCTTCTCTGCCACTTTACCTGTCGTATTCACACTTCGTGTATCAACCAATAACAGGTGGTTATCTGTCCCTCCAGAGACGATGTTCAATCCTTCACTGATTAGTGTCTCTGCTAATACCTTGGCATTCTTAACAACATTCTGTGCATATATTTTGAAGGATGGATCTAATGCTTCCTTAAAAGAAACTGCCTTAGATGCAATAATATGCATCAAAGGTCCACCTTGTGTTCCAGGGAACACGGCTTTGTCGATCGCTTGAGCCCATGGCTGTTTGCACATAATCATTCCACCACGTGGTCCACGAAGTGTCTTGTGCGTTGTTGTCGTTACAAAATGTGCATGTGGAACTGGGCTAGGATGAACTCCCCCTGCAACTAATCCAGCAATATGAGCCATGTCTACCATGAATAATGCACCCACATCATTAGCAATCGAAGCTAGTGCTTCAAAATCAATGGTACGTGGATAAGCACTTGCACCTGCGACAATCAAACGCGGACGATGTTTGAATGCAATCTTGCGAACTTCATCATAATCAATAAGGAATGAATCCTCTTGTACGCCATATGGAATGAAATTGTACAATAACCCTGAAGCATTAACCGGACTACCGTGCGTCAAGTGACCACCGTGTGCAAGATTCATACCTAACACCGTATCTCCTGGATTAAGAACAGCTGTGTATACCGCCATGTTCGCCTGAGCACCGGAGTGCGGTTGTACGTTCACATGTTCAGCTCCGAACAATTCCTTTGCACGATCACGAGCAATATCTTCTACGATATCAACACGTTCACAACCGCCATAATATCTTTTACCTGGATATCCTTCAGCATATTTGTTCGTAAGTACAGAACCCATAGCTTCCATAACAGCTTCACTCACGATATTCTCTGAAGCGATAAGTTCAATATTGTTGCGTTGACGCTTCAACTCTAGATCCATTGCCTCTAATACTGCTGGGTCATACTTACGTAATTGTTCCATTATTATATTCCTCCTAGAATTGTGGTGTGTTCATTATTTATATTGAGCTCTTTCCCCACCGATAAGCTTCGGGCGAGTATAAGCAGTATTCACACGTGCTTGTCCTACAAATCTAATACTTGGGCGAAAAGGTACCGCTACGCGTCGCAAGTGCATCCCTATCAATGTCTCTCCAATATCTATCCCGGCATCTGCCTCTATGCTCTCAGCAAGACAAGGCTGTGACAACTTCTGATATGCTGCCGTTGCCATGGAACCACCCGCATGAGGATAAGGTACCGCACCAACTTCCGTTAAGCCGAGCTTGTTAAGAAGTGTTCGTTCCATAACTAATGATCTGTTCAGATGTTCACAACACTGAAATACGACGTCAAATCCCACATCTTCACGAACCTCTTCGATACCAGCAAGCAATTGATCGGCTATTTGAAGCGCTCCACTTGTACCAATATGACTACCTATCACTTCACTTGTACTCGTACCGATCACAAGTATCTTACCTGGCCCTAGTTGGGCTACCTCTGATAGTTCACGAACGACTTGAGCCACTTGTTCTTTAAGAAATGTTCCTGCTAATTGCGATCCTTGATCCATGAAGATAACCTCCTCAGACTTTTAGATTACGCTCTTCGATAAGCTTGATTTTGTTCACACGATTAACATGTCGTTCTTCACCGCTAAATTCCGTTGTAAGCCATTCCTTCACAATCTCGCAAGCTAATCCTGGCCCAATAACTCGCTCCCCAAGCGCTAACACATTGGTATCATTATGTTCGCGTGTTGCCTTTGCAGAGAATACGTCATGAACAAGCGCACATCTTATGCCAGTTACTTTGTTAGCTGCAATGCTCATGCCAATTCCAGTCCCACATACTAATATACCTCGATGCACTTCACCCGCAACCACTTTCTCACACACCGGAAGAGCATAATCTGGATAATCAACTGAATCCGTGCAATTGCACCCGATATCTATCACTTCATGCCCCAACTGTTGAATGACTTGTATGATGTCTTCCTTCAATCGAACGCCTCCGTGATCTGTACCTAAAGCAATCTTCATCTCATATACACCCTCCCATATCACTTGGTATAGTCTTGCACCATTATAACCTAACCATTGACGTAAAAGACAAAAAAAGAGCAGTCTACGGTCAATACCGTAGAATTGCTCTATGCCCAGGCGACCGGCCGTATATCCCGATGCTCCATCGTGGTTCATCCACAGCGTCGCCAGTTACATCGGAACCGATTGTTCTTATATTGTTATGATAAATCAAAAGGTGATAAATTGCAACGATCTAAGTCAGAAAGATTCCCTCATAAGCTTCGTCAGAATACGATCAATCGTCATCCGAATCTCTGTCGCGGTAGCATCATAATCTGATCTCGAACCACCATATGGATCTGATATATCCAAGCTTGGAATACGTTGTTGAATCGCAATCAGACGCTCTTGATCTTGTATATCAACGGGCTTACCTAGCGCTGTGTTCATCGTGATGGTTGCATAAAGGCTATCTAGTTCTTCTAGATCAAGTTGCACCTGTTGTGTATCTTGTATATATTCTTTCATGGTGTAGACCTTACCCACAACCTCTGGGTATATCCTAAGCACATGTTGTTTATGCGCTTGCGTAAGTGTCAATATTAGATCACTTTTACGGACAACATCTATAGTAAGTGGACTAGAAGTCATCACATCATGGATATTATCGTCGCGTAGCACGGATTCTGCATGTCTGGAGATCGGTACACCTTGTGCTGCAGACACACCCGCAGAACTAACCTCAAGCGACATGCCGCGTTCCTTGGCAAGCTTCCGGAGAATGGCTTCTGCCATGGGGCTTCGGCATGTATTGCCAGTACATACGAATAATATATGCAAGTTGTTTGCCCCCTTCATATCTTGTTTTCTATCCTATTGTATCATGTGTTACAACATAAACATGAGACCAAATGCAAGTAATATAGCTCCACCGAGCGCCTCTCCATGATTTCCGAGCTTATGACTCACTCTTCTTCCTAGAAGAAGCCCTACCATAGACATAAGTCCTCCAACGATACCGAAGATCAGAACTGTCAATACAATGTCACTTTTAAACATGCCAAGGGATACGCCTACTGAGAATGAATCAATACTGACACTAATAGAGAAAAGTAACATACCTCCCCATGCTTGGTAATTGATCATATTCGAATTCTCACTACGATAGGAACTAAATATCATATGCGCTCCGAGCAAGATCAATAGCCCACCCGCTGCATATTGCGTCACATTGCCCAACAAAGAACTCATATATTGCCCCGTAAATATTCCAAGTAAAGGCATCGATACGTGAAAGAGACCAATAAGAAGACTTATTCGGAGTACATGTAGTAACCGAATCCCCCTTACACCAATGCCTACTCCTAACGATAACGCATCCATTCCTAGCGCTATTGCCATCATGAATATTGTGATCAATTGACCCCAATATACAGAGGTTCCTAACATACACATTCCTCCACATCCGAATGTACCTTTGTACAAGCATATGCGGACAAGAATTGAAACATGTTAAGAACATCACTGCTAACCTAAATCTATGATTCTACCGCTGGCTGCTTTTATCAACCGATTCATGATGGCTTCGCCTATCCCAACCTCTTCACATGACTCCGAAAGGATGTAATTCACACCTAAATCATCAAATATTCGTAGCGCCGCGAACAATGTATGAGCAGCTTGTGTCAGTGAAGTAACCGAACCAAGCGAAATGATATGTGTCGTCTCGGGTAGACGATAAGATGACCTATGCTCCTCAAATATGAGTAACCCTGTTACCTTTCCATCATCCACTGCATTATTCAACAGACTCATGATACGTGTGGTCACCTCTTGCGAAGAAGAACCACGCACAATCATAAGCTCTCCTTGGGGTGCATAGTGAGCATACTTCACGCCTGGCGAACGCGGGACTTCAGATTGTTCAACATGAGCATGGGAATAAGGAGCCCCCTCCGAAGGAGAACCCGCAGTCTGCGCCTCTTTGATTGCTTCTGCGCTAGCAATCACACTAGCGCCACTGACGCAGGAGAGCTGCTCTATGGTAATTCCCCCAGGTCTTAACACATGAATTACGTCATCCGATAGAATTCTTACTACGGTAGACTCAAGCCCGACGCCCGCGGGACCGCCATCGAGTATGCCGTCCACTCGACCATCTAGATCTTCTCTGACATGCGAAGCTAATGTGGGGCTTGGTCGCCCTGAACGATTCGCACTAGGAGCAGCAATGGGACAATCAGCCGCAGCTATTAAGGCCAGCGCAATCGGATGATTGGGCATGCGTATCCCTACCGTATCTAGACCGGCAGTAACAAGGGGTGAGAGAACATCCTCACGTAGCGGAAGTACAATCGTGAGTGGACCCGGCCAATAAAGGTCCATTAAAGTCAATGCAATAGGTGGAACTTCTGTGATCAACGCATCCAATTGAGAGCGATCCGCAATATGAACGATGAGCGGATTATCAGAAGGTCTTCCTTTTGCGGCAAATACTTTCTCCACCGCTTCTGTACTCCGAGCATCTGCACCAAGACCATATACAGTTTCCGTTGGGAAGGCCACGATTCCACTTTGTCTCAATATTACCGCCGCTTCTTCTACTGCCTGTCTCGTTGGGTTATCGTGATGATCATAGGGAGAGCTAGTCTTCCAATAAACGGTATGCATCCCGTCAATATGCTTAAGCGTCATTTATCTATCCCAAGCTTTCTATAGTTCATAATTATTAATATATTATATCTATGTTAGCACAAAGTTTTAACTAGAATAAACCCTTCACCCAATCCATGATGCTATGCAGAAGATCCCACAGGAAGAATCGCACTTCAGGCTCTGGATCAACTACAGCAGAAACCTGCTTCACATTCAGATTGTCAACCACACTGCCATCAGATAATCGGACAGAGTCATCCGCATTCTGAACTCTAGCATCTCCACTTCCTGAATCAATGAAGCACAGCGGTGGGAAGAGCACACACCACCAATTCTGACCTCTCCCTTGACCAAGTGTCACTCGTAACGCTTCATATTCACCAGCTGGATATACGGTATCCCCATACATCTTAGTAGGAAAGGGCACAACACTTAATTCTACGTTATACGAATAACGGATTCCTCTATCATACAATTCTTTACCTACTAATCTATTTAAATCATCCATATGATTCGATATCGTCGCCCGCGCTTGATCCAGACTTTGCGGATTATCTAACTCTACCACCCAACGGTTCATTTCACCGACAATAGCATCGCGAATCTCTCTCTTGAGCAACTGATCACTTACGCTATCTGAATTCGCTAGAATACGCAATCGAATGGATTCCTCTGGAATCGGACCACCTGCAATAGACGCATCGATACGTTGTCCGTCCCATGTCATGGCAAACATAAAAAATATACTGAAAATAATAGCTACATTCTTCACAAATATGCGTAATTCATCTTCTATTGTCTCGTTTAGATTCATCGATCTCCACTGCATCGTTGTGGCCCCTCTCTATCATTCCATACTATTCAGCATGTCCATTTCTGATAGAGTCTAAACCTATGAATCTACTAAAAAATTGTTGGAGAATAACTTAATTCATAAGAAAACTCCTTTAAGTCAACTCACCCAACGATTTACTGTCAGGGTTCCATGAGTCTATCACTTAAAGGAGTTCGTATTTATGATGATCCTTGCTTCCTTGCTTGTGTATAGCCATAAGGCTGAAGAACTACCTCATCTTGCACATCTTCATTATGAACCTTTACACTCATCACGATGCCAATACTAGCCATATTAATAAGCAGGGATGTCCCCCCATAACTAATGAAAGGTAGTGTAATCCCCGTTAAAGGCATAATTCCGATAAAAGCACCAATGTTCTCAAAGATTTGGTATAACATCATCGCTACTACACCTACAATTAGATAGGGCCCTGCACGATCCCTGCATTCCAGCGAGATTAGAATCATCCGATGAATCATGACAAAATATAATAATAACAACACTGAAGCTCCAACAAAGCCGAATTCCTCAGCAATTTGTACAAAGATAGAATCAGAATACGCCACAGGCACACGATCCGTTTGAACCGATGTTCCCTTCATGTATCCCTCTCCACTCATGCCTCCAGAGGCAATCGCTAGCTTAGCATTGTTCGTATGGTAACTAGCTTTGGCTGTCGCCTTCTCTGGAAGAAGCCATGGATCTAATCTCTCAATCCAGTGATGCTTATTGATCTTCTCAAGCGTCGTCTTGATCTCATCATGATAATGTATATATCCTTGAATACTTCCTACAATTGTGACGATAATGATCGCTCCACCAATCATAGCGTGTGTGAACTTAATGTTCCCAATCCAGAGCAGACCCATCAAAATAATAATGTAACTAAGTGAATTCCCTAGATCGTTCTGTGAAATAACAATAGCAAAGGGTATAAACGTTAATATCCCAACGGGTACAATGTTACTCCAAAAGGATAACTTATTCTTATTCATTTTGACAAGAATAGCGGATAGAAATACGATCAAGCATATTTTGAATAGTTCTGCAGGCTGTAAGGACAATCCCCCTATCTCTAACCATCCCATAGCGCCATTCTTGGGCTCACCAATTAGACTTACTAGTCCAAGGAGGCCTAGGCCAGCCAAATAGATCACCCAAGCATATTTAATAAGTAATCTGTAGTCAATCCATATCAATGCAAAGAAGCCGACAAAAGAGATGATATAGTACTTTAACATTCTGATGTGATGTCCATCATAACCAGTTCTTCCATGTGTAACGCTATATATCGACATAATGCTGATCCCCATAAGAGCAATCAGAACTACCACAATAATAAAATCAATTTTCTTTAACTTTTGAAGCATGTGTCGCCCTCCTGTACTAAGGATTTCCGACCCTTGTGCCTGAAGCCATCCTATCCTCTATTCTAGACGATAGACAACACTAAATTCAATTGGATGATTGAAACAGCATGGCCGAGACATCTTGTATATGATTACACACTTATGTTCACGCCTATAACATGTCTATCTATTCCTGCCAGATCAGCTATGGTGATAATCTCTGTCCAATGCCCAGCTTCACGTAATAATGTAGCCACATCATCTGCCTGTCCAATGCCCAATTCAAACCCTATAAGCGTTGGTGGCTCAGCTAATATAGCGATCTGCTCCATCATAATACGGTAAGGCAACAACCCATCTTCACCACCATCTAGCGCAAGAATTGGTTCAAAGTCACGCACCTCAGGCTGTAGACCCACAATATCATCTGCGGGTATGTATGGTGGGTTAGACACCAATATATCTAACTTCATCCCAGCAAATGGCTCTAGAAGATTACCTTCGCGGAAGTCAACAACCGTGGTATGTCTTACCGCATTCCTCTTCGCTACGCTTAGCGCAGCTGACGAAATATCACTTGCGCATATTTGCCAACCAGGCGACATCGAGGCAAGCGTCACAGCGATCGCTCCGCTGCCCGTGCCGATGTCAGCGACTACGAGCGGGGCGAACTTGGCTTGACTTGACCACACACGTTCAGCTTGCTGTAGTACAGCCTCTACTAACAATTCAGTCTCGGGTCTAGGGATTAATACCGCAGAAGACACATCAAAGGCCAGTCCGTAGAATTCCTGCTCACCTATAATATACTGCGCAGGTTCACCCGCTGCTTTGCGGTTGACCACTTCTTCCCACTTCTTCATTGCATCCGTAGGGAAGGGGTCAGGCAACGCCATATAATACGTTGTGCTAGACAACCCTAAGACATGTTCCAACAAGATTTGTGCATTCCTCTGGGGCTCCATGATACCGAGATGATTGAAAAAAGAGGAAGCCTCCGTAAAGGCTTCCCGAATACTTCGCTTTGATGTCATGACAAAAGCATCGTTGTTCAAAACATTATTCCCCTTTATCCATCATTTCTGCTTGTTCTGCAATACTCAAAGCAGCAATAATGTCTTCGATATCCCCGTTCATGATCTGGTCCAATCTATGGACAGTCAATCCAATACGATGATCTGTTACTCGACTTTGGGGGAAGTTGTACGTACGAATCCGCTCACTTCTATCGCCTGTACCCACTTTTCCCTTACGTTCACCAGCATACTTCGCTTCTTCTTCCTGACGTTTCGTATCTGATATACGGGTACGGAGCACTTTAAGAGCTGACTCTTTATTCTTGTTCTGCGATTTACCATCTTGGCAAGTTGCCACAATGCCCGTAGGGATGTGAGTTACACGCACAGCAGATTTCGTTGTATTAACAGATTGCCCACCAGCACCACTAGAACAGAATGTATCTACACGAATATCTTTATCAAGAATTTCAATCTCAAAGGATTCCGCTTCTGGCAACACAGCCACAGTCGATGTCGAAGTATGAATCCGTCCACCCGACTCTGTCGTTGGAATGCGTTGTACACGATGTGCACCACTTTCATATTTCATTTTGCTATATGCCCCACGACCGTTAATGGAGAAGATCACTTCTTTAAATCCGCCAAGATCATTACTATTAACATCCATAACCTCTACTTGCCATCCCTGTGCATCCGCATAACGTGTATACATGCGATACAGATCAGCAGCAAACAAAGCTGCCTCATCCCCACCAGCAGCACCTCGTATTTCAACAATAACGTTCTTATTATCATTCGGATCTTTCGGCAATAGTAAAATTCGGATCTTATCTTCTAACTCATTATAACGAGTTGTTAATTCATCAATCTCCATCTTGACCATTTCTCGCATCTCATCATCCAACTTCTCCGACTGCATTACTTTGGCAGCGTCTAGCTCTTGTGTTACTGATCTATATTCAGTGAAAGCCTCAAAAGCTGGCTCCAAATCTGATTGTTCTTTAGAATACTCCCGCAACTTTGCAGTATCACTTGCAACGTTAGGATCGCAGAGCAGTTCGCTCAGCTTTTCATAGCGGTCCGCCAAGGATTGTAATTTGTCCAACATTGGGGGTCACCTCTCCTGTTTAGAATACACCGATGATTATCTCGACTGTTTATTTTAACATAATTCATTACAAATAACTACATAGAATCTTCTGCCCCAAGCTACATACATCGAGTAACGTTATCATCGTATGCAGAACATGTGAGAGCAGTTCTTACGTTGTCTCATTCTTCTACAAACAACAAATAAGCTTAGCCACGTCATACGTAGCAAGCTTATCTGAAGCTACTGCTATGAGTTACACGTTAAAACGGAAATGCATAACATCTCCATCTTTTACAACGTATTCTTTCCCTTCAAGTCGAAGTTGACCACGCTCTTTGGCACCATTCATAGAGCCTGCTGCAACTAGATCATCATAAGACACCACTTCCGCACGTATGAATCCACGTTCGAAATCGGTATGAATAACGCCTGCTGCTTGTGGCGCCTTAGTCCCATTAATAATGGTCCAAGCACGAACTTCTTGAACACCAGCTGTGAAATACGTATACAAACCTAGAAGACGATAAGCTGCTTTGATAAGTAGATTAAGACCTGATTCAGCAAGTCCTAGCTCTTCAAGGAACATCTCCTTGTCTTCGCCATCTAACTCTGCAATTTCAGATTCTACTTTGGCACTGATAGGAACAACGGCTGCATTCTCTGCGACTGCGAATTCCTTCACTTGCTGCACATATGGGTTGTTGTCTGCATCAGCTACACCATCTTCACTGACATTGGCTGCGTAAAGAACAGGCTTCAGTGTCAGTAAATGAAGATCACGTATAATAAGTAATTCATCATCACTTAATTCAATGCTACGTGCAGGCATGTCATTATAAAGAGCTTCTTTTACACGTTCAAGTACTTCCACTTCTTGCGCAATCTTCTTATCACCGTTCTTGATGTTCTTACGTGAACGATCAATCTTCTTCTCAATACTCTCTAGATCAGCAAGAATCAATTCCAGATTAATCGTCTGGATATCACTTATTGGGTTCACTTTCCCATCGACATGGGTCACGTTCTCATCTTCAAAACATCTAACCACATGGACAATAGCATCTACTTCGCGAATGTGTGCAAGGAATTTGTTGCCTAGACCTTCACCTTTACTTGCTCCACGAACTAGTCCAGCAATATCAACAAATTCAAATGCTGTCGGTACGGTCTTATTCGGTACGACTAATTCAGTTAATTTATCTAATCGCTCATCAGGTACCTCAACAACCCCAACATTCGGGTCAATCGTACAGAAAGGATAGTTGGCAGCTTCCGCTCCCGCTTGTGTAATCGCATTAAATAATGTTGATTTCCCTACATTCGGTAGACCAACGATTCCGGCTCTTAAAACCATTTATATGACAACTCCCATGTTAGGTAATAGATCTTACTACTTAGTCAAGCTTGATCTTATTCATTATATATTAGAACATTTGACCCGGCAAGGAATAACGGAGAGTTCGCTAGTTATGTAAGACAAGTTAATCGTTTCGTTGAACGTAGTGCACTTATATCAGTTGCACCTATGCCGAACATCACGGTGCGCAGTTCCAGTTCGACTCTCGCCAATGTATTGTCAAGCGCCTCCTCTGATTGCACAGCAGCAGCCAATAGGCTTCGTCCAAATCCAGCAAGGTCTGCGCCAAGAGCAAGTGCTTTGGCGGCATCTACACCGTTATTCAACCCACCACTACCGATCAGTCCACCTTGTGGAGAAACTTCCCTAACTTCTGTGATGCATTGCGTGGTGGGGATACCCCATCCACAGAAGGCTTCAGCTGCCGCACGACGAACTACATCATGGTTGCGATACTTCTCTACTTGACTCCATGAGGTACCACCAGCTCCCGCCACGTCTATGAACGCAACACCAGCATCATATAACCGCGATGCAGTCTCGCCATCAATACCCCACCCTACTTCTTTCACACCTACCGGCACATGAAGTTCGTGACAAATCTTCTTCATTCGTGCAAGCAAGCCCCTAAAGTTCACATTCCCCTCAGGCTGAAAGATCTCTTGTAAGCCGTTCAGATGCAATACCAACATGTCCGCACCTGCAATCTCTACAGCACGTAAACAATCGCTGGCATCAAATCCATAGTTCAATTGAACCGCACCCAAGTTGGCTATAACTGGAATATCAGGAGCCTTATCTCTTACTCGAAACGTATCTGCTAATTCCTCTTGCTCAACTGCGGCACGAATGGACCCAACACCTAATGCCCATCCTCGTCGCTGCGCAACTGCTGCAAGACGTGCGTTAATGGCACCTGTTGACACACTCCCCCCCGTCATCGAACTTATTAGGAAAGGTGTGCGTACATGAGCTCCTAAGAACGTCGACTCGATACACACATCATCGAAATTCATTTCTGGAAGTGCACAATGCTTAAAGCGATATCGTTCGAAGCCTGCCGTTATGCCTGCAGCATTCACTTCTTCGTCCAGACATAATCGCACATGTTCTATTTTACGCTCACCTGTTGGCCGTTCAGGCATTAAAGAGTCTGATGTACTTACTTCGATCATATAATACCCTCCCTTGTATGCATCATAATAATGGTGACATTAAGCGAGCCGCTGATTCAAGAAGTCGCTCCCACACTCTTTTCACCTTAATCTGCTCTTTACTCATCAGCGTAGCCGATAATAAATCTCGTTCGAAATCAGTGACCATTCTTTGAATGCTAGATGTCTTCAGTAGAAGTGCATTCACTTCGAAATTCAGATTCAGGCTACGCATGTCCATATTTGCAGTACCAATCGTAGCCACTTCACCATCCACGATCAACAATTTAGAATGGAGGAATCCTTTTTCATACTCATATATCTTGACTCCTGCTTCCATAAGAGACGGGAAATAAGAATGTGAAGCTAAGAACGGAAGCCATTTATCCGGTTTGCCAGGGAATAGTATTCTTACATCAAGCCCACTTAGAGCAGCTACCCTAAGAGCCGTTAATATATCGTCATCCGGTATGAAATAGGGTGTCGCAAGCCATACACTATTCTCCGCGGAAGTGATCATTGAGAAGAATAAATTACGTAGTACCCGTCGATCATTATCCGGTCCACTTGGTATCATCTGAACCACACCGTCATGGTTACTAGTAAGTGAAGGTGACAAATATTCTTGCCCAAGGAACTTTTCTCCTGTCATATAGAGCCAATCCCTTAAGAAAATAATCTGAAGTGTTCTTACCGATTCACCTCTAACAAGCATATGCGTATCTCGCCAGAACCCGTAAGTCTCGCTTCTGCTTAGATATTCATCTCCTACATTCAACCCACCGATTAGACCTACATTTCCATCGATAACAACAATCTTGCGGTGATTTCGGAAGTTAACACGACTGGAGAAGAAGCTTGTCTTGACGCTACCGAACGATACGATTTTCACACCTGCGTCTTCCATTTCTTTCAAGAATGGCTTCGGAATCTGCATGCTTCCCACCGCATCGTACATAAATCTAACTTCAACACCCATCTTTGCTTTGCTAATCAGTAGCTGCTGGACTTGTGTTCCAATATCATCTGCTCGAAAAATATAATACTCCATATGTATATGATGTTTCGCATTCTTAAGTTCCATCAATAACGTGGAGAACGTTTGCTCACCATTGGTAAGTATTGTTGTTTCTGTAGAAAATGAGATCGGCGTATGTGCCAATTTCTGTGATAATTTCAAAAACTGTTGCTGGCGCGTTGTGAATTTGGATAGATCTTGATGTATTCGAAGCTCTTCTTTCTCAATTCTTTCGTATGCTTCTATATCACGTAACGCTTTTTTATCATATTTACGTCGATTGAAATAATTCTGGCCAAATAGGAAATAGAACAATAGCCCTACAATCGGTACTAAAGCAAGGAGTAAAATCCACGACATTGTTGTAGAAGGGTTACGATTCTCCATTGAAATCATAAAAATTAAAGATATTACGGTCAAGGTGGAGAACACACTGACAATCGTTCCTGCGGTCTTTCCTACAACTCCGAACCCAAAGTAATAAAATGCAAATATAATAGCCGATATTAATACAACTTGCAACCCACGTCTCATCTATTCCCACACCCTTTACCATCTTAAATTATATTTACTTCATTCTTACATACACATATTACATGCACACGTGTGCCACTAACTATTGTACATGATGTCTCTCTATATTCCTATTTAGATTACCTAAAATACTGAATATTCAAATCAATAATCTCTTTATTCATTGGGTAAAGTTGTAACACATTCGATTATACATTATAATCTGACCATAGAGTCGATAATAGAACCTACGGGTTCTGAAAGGAAGTGCACACCGATTGCTCGATAAACAACTGGATAAGAAAACTCATATTTTAAAGACAGCTTTACAACTATTCTCTACGCAAGGTATTTCCTCAACATCGATGCAAGAAATTGCAGAGGTATGTGAAATGTCGAAAGGTAGTCTGTACCTTCATTTCAAATCAAAAGATGAATTGGAAGAAAGCATTTATTTGTACTGCTTCCAGCTATTTAGGGACAGTATTATGCAAGTGGAACAAGATATACATCTTTCACCTAAAGAACAGCTCCTTAAACAAGTCGAGGTTGTACTCAGTCATCTCATTGAATTACGGGAATTCGTAAAGAGACAATTCATAGAGGGTACTGGGCCAAGCAAGAAGCATGATTGCATGCGAGAAGATCATCTTCGTATGCTCCACTGGTTCAAAGCGAAACTGGAATCGATCTATGGACCTAAGGTCGAGCCTTACACGATCGACCTTATCCTATTCTTCAGTGGGATATTGTTCTCTTATCTACGTATGTTATTCGTTCCTAGTCTACCATTGAATATTCATAAAATGTCGCAACATCTTATCTCTATGTTGGATGCGGTAGCTGAGAGTGTTATGTCTCAGAATGCTGAACCTTTAGTTAGCTCAGAGGTCTGGTCACACTGGATGAGCCAGTGCAGAGAACAAGCAGATATCAGACGTCATCCACTTCAAATCATGAAAGATATGAAGGATACACTTAAAACAATCTCACTTGATGCATCTTCTTCTAAAGATGCGCTAGAATCCATACATATTCTTGAGAAGGAGATTGTCACCGCTCAACCTCGAAGGGTTATTATTATCGGTATGATAGGTAATTTACAGCATGTCTCTCCTTTGGAGGCTTTACTCATGGAACTAAAGGAGATTGTGGCCTTATTGCCCGTCCATAATTAACATTATCCTGATTCATTGACTATATTACAAAACTAATTAGCGTGAGGAGCAAAATTACACACATGAAAAAGTTCATTGATTTCTCGTTAAATAATAAGTTTGCCATCTGGATCTTAACGATCATCGTCACTGCTGCAGGGTTATTCGCAGGCGTATCGATGAAACAAGAAACGATGCCTAACATCAGCATCCCATTCCTTAATGTCATTGCGGTCTATCCTGGTGCAGCACCTGAGGGTGTTGTTCAAGATATTACTCTTCCACTTGAGACCAGATTACGCAATGTTGATGGTGTCAAGACGATCAACTCTACTTCAATGGAGAATGCCTCGTCCGTAGCCATGGAATTCGATTATGGTACTGACTTAGATCAAGCCACAGCAGCTGTCCGCGAGGCACTTAATGAGGTAGTGCTACCCGAAGGTGCACAGAAACCTACCATTTCTAAGTTCAGTTTCAGTTCATTTCCCGTTATATCTCTTAGCGCTTCAAACAATGAAGCCAAAAATCTTGAAGAATTAACCCGTCTTATTGAAAACCAAGTGAAGCCGGAATTAGAGAAACTTGAAGGTGTAGCTTCAATAAGTATATCAGGACAATATGTACGAGAAGTTCAATTAAAGTTCAATGAAGCCAAAATGACTGAATTGGGTCTGAAAGAAGATACCATTCAAGGCATTGTGCAAGGTTCGTCTATACGTGCGCCTCTAGGCTTATTCAACTTAGATAAATCGGATAAGGCTGTCGTTGTGGACGGTAACATCATTGATCTGGAGGACTTGAAGAATCTTGCCATTCCAGTCATTCCTAACATGAGTGACGCAACACAAGGACAGGGCACATCCGTACAGAACAATTCACAACAGGCGAATCTACCTACAACCATGGGAATTCCTACGATTAAATTAAGTGAGATTGCAGATATTCAAGTCATTGGTCAAGCAGAGTCCATCTCTCGTACGAACGGCGTCGAATCCATCGGTATTTCTATTGTCAAAGACAACGATGCCAACACCGTCGATGTCGTCAATGCTGTAAAAGATAAAGTAAAGGAACTAATAAAAAGTTATGATGGCCTTGAACTCATCACATTGCTGGATCAAGGTCAACCTATTGAAGATTCCGTGAACACGATGCTAAATAAGGCATTATTCGGCGCATTATTTGCCGTCATCATCATTCTGATCTTCTTGCGTAATATACGCTCCACCATTATATCCGTCATCTCCATACCCTTGTCACTTCTTGCAGCCGTACTTATTCTATGGCGCATGGATATCACCTTAAATATGATGACATTAGGAGCAATGACCGTTGCCATAGGTCGGGTTATTGATGACTCCATTGTCGTCATAGAGAATATTTATCGACGGCTAGAGAATCGCGATGAGAAGCTACGTGGTCGCGATCTAATTCGTGAAGCCACATGGGAAATGTTCGTTCCTATTATGTCGTCTACCATCGTTACTATCGCTGTGTTCCTTCCATTGGCATTTGTTAGCGGTATGGTGGGTGAATTGTTCCTTCCTTTTGCATTGACCATGGTATTTGCCTTATTGGCATCTCTAATTATTGCGATTACGATCGTACCTATGCTTGCACATACCCTGTTCAGAAAAGGAATTTCTTCGACAAAACGCACACACAAAGAAGAGTTGGGTAGACTCGCTAAGGGATATCAACGGATTCTCAATTGGTCTCTATCCCATAAAGCGATTACCTTCGGCTCAGCTATTCTCTTACTAGCGGGTAGTCTGATGTTGTATCCATTGATCGGAACGAGCTTCATGCCAGAACAAAAGGATAAATTCGTCATGGTGACCTATTCACCAGAACCCGGTACACAACAAGATGTTGTTGAGAAGTTAGCGCTGCAAGCTGAGGAGCTCATTCTGAAACAACCTTCTATTGAAAAGATGCAATATTCTATTGGGGGCAGCAATCCAATGGGAGGCGTAAGCACATCCAACTCAGGCCTCTTCTATATTGAATACAACACGAATACGAAGAACTTTGAAGATGTTCAGAAATCACTTATTGCAGATCTTCAAGAAGAGATTCCTGTTGGTGAGTGGGCGTCTCTCGATATGACTGGAGGTATGCTTGGAAGTGGATTAAGTGTCAGTGTGTTCGGAGACAGCTTAGAGGATATTACCCCTGTGTCCGATAGCATTCTTCAACTTGTACAAGATGACACGACACACTTCGAAAAAGCAAAGACAAGTCTATCTACTTCGTATGATCAATACACGATCGTAGCTGATCAACAGAAGTTAAGCTCGTTAGGATTAACCGCGGGTCAGATCGCTATGAAGTTAAGCCCTGTTCGGGAGCGTCCTGTACTAACCGAAATTGAAGTGGAGAATAAAACATATAAAGTGTATATCGAAACTGAACGTTCTGAATATAAGACGATCGATGAAATCTCAAACGAAAAGATTATGTCTCCGCTCGGTATGGAAGTTGCCATTAAAGATGTTGCGCGAGTAGAAAAAGGTCATACGCCGAACTCTATCACACGTACCAATGGCAAAATGGTCGTATCTATAACGGCTAATATTATCACGGCCGATGTCGGCAAAGCATCTACAACCTTACAGAAGAAAATAGATGCGATGGAGAAGCCTGATGGTGTCGATATTACGTTCGGCGGTTCTACTGAACAAATTAATGATACGTTTACACAACTTGGTCTTGCGATGTTAGCAGCCATTGCCGTTGTATACTTCATACTCGTGGTGACCTTCGGCGGAGGTCTGGCGCCATTTGCCATACTCTTCTCATTACCATTCACAGTCATTGGCGCCCTTATTGGTCTACTGATTGCTAAAGAAACATTAAATGTATCTTCATTAATGGGTGCGTTGATGCTCATCGGAATTGTTGTGACCAATGCCATCGTACTGATTGACCGTGTCATCCGCAAGGAAAAGGAAGGGCTATCTACACGCGAGGCATTGCTTGAGGCTGGTGCTACTCGACTTCGTCCTATCCTTATGACTGCACTTGCTACCATAGGTGCATTGGTACCGCTAGTAACTGGCTTGGAAGATAGTGCGGGAATCATTTCCCGTGGGCTCGGCATTACTGTTATTGGAGGTCTAATCAGTTCCACAATTCTAACACTGGTCATTGTACCTATTGTGTATGAATTCTTGATGAAATTCAGTAAACCAAAGGAACTTGATTAACTACCTCACAACATATAATGAATTAACAAAGGAACGCACCTCTTTTCCTAAGGAATCGAGTGGCGTCCCTTTGTCATTACCGAAAGAGTATCCGATGTACATGTGAACATACAAAAAAGCCAATTCCCATGGTTGCTAGAGGAATCAGCTCATCCTAATCTCATATTTAACTTGTATTCCAACTTAGGTTAATTGTTCTCTCCACAACCGTAACATTTCCATGTCATTTGGTATGAAATCTTTCAGAATACTTCCAATTGCTTTGTATAGCGGGCTCTGTGCCATATACATTAAGTCTTCACCAAATCTAGGAACCCAGCTCATAAGATGTCTCTCTAAAAATCTGATCTGGTCATCAATCAATGCAAGTTGCGCGGTCCGAATACGTCTGCCATCTATCGTTCGTTCGGCTAGAATAGCCATGTATTCGAGTTCAATCCAAATGTTATCATCTTGTTCATGATTCAATTTATTAAATGATATTCCTGACTGAACATAAATCTCGCGAATGTCTGAAGTCCAATCTACATCTTTACCTTTTAACTTCACTACATAATCTCTTTCACATAGTGATGGGAATATGGGGTGCATACTATGAAATAAACGTTGATATTCATGCTTCTCTATTTCGCAGATCTTGACCAGTTGTCCTGGCATAATATCATTGAGATAGTTCCTCAACAATTGTCCACCTGCCGTAAGTAATGTTTCCTCGCGTGTAATCATATGATGTCTCCATTGTGTCACAAGCGACATTCTTGGATGCCGTGCTAAGAAATCTATAAGCAATTGATATACCCAGACTCTTCCTTGTCTCCATCTTACACATTCTTCAGTATCTTTGAGCAGTTCCATGGTTAGCGACACAGAGTGTAACCCCCTTAATGTACTATCATTGATTGGAGATGAGCAAATATACACAATATAGTTCATGAAAGCAACTTCATCTAATATATTGATAATACCTTAAATGTTATATATTTCATGTGACAAATTTCACATTGCAGTGCATATCTCTTTACAATAAAAAAATATGATTCCCGTCATCGACAGTCATCATATCAAGGAATTACTAGCATACGATTACTAGGGGAAACCGTTGCTCTTGTTTCTCAGTATAAAACATTTTGTAAGCGTTTACTAGATTTTTTTATGTTTTTCTTTGACTATTGTCTAATTTTATGATTATATGGAAATTTGTTGGTTTGAATCCCCTTTCAACACATGGTAAAGTGAACATACTATAAATCATTGATTGCCATGATTGAATTGTATTCAAGTGGAGGGATTGATATGCTTCGCTCCTTAGGGCACAGCAATTCATCACATGGAAAGGAATGTCGATATTGAATGAACCCATAGATGATAAATCTGCTCTATCTTCGCTTAAATCTTTTAGTTTCTTCCTATATGGTTCCATGGTTATCTTCACAAGCTTCTTTCAACTGTATCTTCAGGATGTAGGCATGACGAAGTTTGAAATTGGTACCCTTATGGCTATTGCTCCTTTTGTTTCTTTGTTTGCTAACCCTTTTTGGAGATATTGGGGAGATCGTTTACTTCATTTGAAACGTATCATCATCATCATGATGAGCGGAGCTGTTATACTTATACAGTTCGTATTTCAAGCTGATTCCTATGCTATGGTATATTTATTTATGACACTATTCTTTTTCTTCCAAACACCAATTTTCTCACATAGTAACAGTCTAATCCTTGGTTATATTCAAGATACATCTCGCTCATTTACTTCTTATCGCATCTGGGGTTCCATGGGTTGGGCAATAACTGCCATTTCTGCAGGTGTCATTCTGGATTGGACTGGAATATCCAAAGTCGCGACTGTATTTACCACATTTTTGCTACTAGCGATCGGTTCTGTGATGATGTTACCTTATTTACGACTTTCTTCCCATACACCAAAATTGCACTATAAGGGATTTACAAATGTTATTACCAACCGATATTTTCTATCCTTTCTTCTATTAGGAATGTTAGTATCGATTCCCAATGCTATGAATAATACATTTATGTCTTTATATATCATCGAGATCGGTGGGACTAAGCGGATTGTTGGATTTGCCGTGTTTCTATCATCCTTATTTGAAATCGGGATGTTCTTTCTGTTTGATCGTTACATGAAACGTAGAATATCATGGTTATTAGGTTGTCTCGCGCTAGTAAGTCTTCTGTTCAGTCTACGTTGGCTCCTCATGGCAGAGGCTACCCATCCGTTAGAGATAGCTGCCATTCAAGTGCTTCATTGTGTTACGTTTGGTGGATTCTTCTACGTTGGCACGCAACTTACACTACTGTTAATTCCTCGCCCCTATCGTAGTATGGGCCAAGCTGTATATACACTATCTTGGAGTGGCCTCTCTGGTGTCGTTGGAGCATTTATTGGTGGTTGGATGTTCCAGAACTTTGGTGCAGAAGCCATGTATAAAACAGGGATGTTATTTGCTCTAATTGGGGCGGCTGGCTTTGCTCAGATGTGGTTCATGATCAGAAAATACGGTTATCAATTGCCAGATATATTTGACAAAGGACATTTGAAACATGACGGTCAAGATGAATTTGAAGATTCAGATGAGAACGCTAGCCTACAATAAAGTATAAATAAGAAGAACCCACAGATATTGATCTGTGGGTTCTTCTTGTTCGTACCTCCGATGGATTTACTTCGTTACTGTAAATGAACTTTTAAGGGACACGACTCGATTGAACACGGGGTGTCCAGGTGTAGAATACTTAGAATCTACGTTAAAGTATCCATGACGGAAGAATTGGAATTTGGCCTGTGGCGTAACATCTCTCATTCCTGGTTCTATATAACCTTGAACAATCTCCATCGAGTTGGGATTGATCTGATCAAGGAATGACTTCTCTTGTGTTACATCAATCGATTCATCCACTTCCTCATCTTGGATAAGCGGTTCGTATAGTCGGAATTCAGCAGGAACGGCTTGGCTAGCCTCTACCCAATGTATCGTCCCTTTGACTTTGCGCCCCGTAAATCCACTGCCACTCTTCGTCTCTGGGTCATAGGTACAGTGGATCTCCATTACTTCACCATTCTCATCCTTGATAACTTCATTACATCTTACGAAGTAAGCATTCTTAAGTCTTACTTCATTTCCAGGAAATAGTCTGAAATATTTGTTCGGTGGATTCTCCATGAAATCTTCTTGCTCAATATAGATTTCTCGTGAGAAGGAAATCTGACGATTGCCCATCTCAGAATTCTCACTATTGTTCTCTGCCTCAAGTTGCTCTATCTGACCTTCTGGATAATTCGTAATAATGAGCTTCAGTGGATTCAGCACTGCCATGGTACGTGGTGCAGTCAACTTCAGATCTTCGCGAACGAAATGCTCCATCATTTGTCGATCCACGGTCCCTTGGCTCTTGGAAATACCCGTTTCCTCAATAAAGCTACGAATTGCCTGTGGTGTATACCCCAACCGACGTAAACCGGAGACCGTAGGCATACGAGGATCATCCCATCCATCCACATGGCCTTCGTCAACAAGTAGCTTCAGCTTCCGCTTACTCGTTAACGTCTGTCCGACATTCAAACGACCGAATTCGTATTGATGAGGTACGTTAGGCATTTCGCATTCCGCAACCACCCAATCATAAAACGGACGTTGATCTTCAAATTCTAATGAACAAAGAGAATGTGTTATCCCCTCAATGGCATCTTCTAATGGGTGCGCAAATGTATACATCGGATAAATACACCATTTATCACCTGTATTGTGATGATAGGTATGAGATATTCGATAAATAACAGGGTCTCGCAGATTAATGTTAGGTGAGGACATATCAATTTTTGCACGCAACACTTTTTGTCCATCAGCAAATTCTCCAGCACGCATGTCTTCAAATAATGTTAGATTCTCATCCACACTACGTTCACGATACGGACTGTTGGAGCCTGGTTCTGTTAACGTTCCTCGTGTCTCTCTAATTTCATTCGCACTGAGATCATCAACATATGCTTTGCCTTTCTTGATCAAGACGACCGCCCGCTCATACATTTCATCGAAATAATTAGAAGCAAAACGTAAATCATCCCATTCATATCCGAGCCACTTCACGTCTTCCTGGATAGATTGTACATACTCCATGTCTTCTTTGACTGGATTCGTATCATCAAATCTTAAATTGGTCTTTCCTCCGAATTCATCTGCCAAAGCAAAGTTAATGTAGATGGCTTTAGCATGTCCAATATGTAAATAACCGTTAGGTTCTGGTGGAAAACGAGTTAGCACTTCTTTCACTTTGCCTGATTTCAAATCTTCCGCAATCACATTCTTAATAAAATTGGAAGGTGTACTTACGTGCTCCATTACAATCAACCTTTCATTGTTAGGTATTCTATGTCACCTTGCTTATACTAACTATCATCATACAAATATACCTGTATTATGCGGATTGTTCAATCTCGATACAATACTTATAAGAAGTATGCCATGAAGATATCATCAACATATTGTCCACCTACATGGAACTCTTTCGCCAGTCTACCTTCTTGTACAAAACCACATTTCTTATAAAAAGAAGAAGCAACCGGATTCGTAGCAAGTACACGCAGACTTAATTTCGTAATTTCTTGCATCTGAGCCCATTTCTTCAATGTATCCATTAACCGAGTACCCACACCTTCATGTTGAAAATAGGGATCAACAGCTATATTAATCTCCCACACATGACGGTTCGTTCGAATGGATGTCGGATATCTAAATCCAACATATCCACACAGCTTATCATTTATAAACGCTACGAACTGTGAACCTGGTTGGCAATGGCGTAAGAAGTCTTCGCGACTTGTCCAATTCAAGGGTTCAGGTGAACTATCATCATTCCATACCATAGCATCTAAATTCATCAGCTGTTGGGCATCCTTCATTTCGGAAAGGCGGATCGCAAGCGTGCGTTGATTCATTCCCAAGTGTCTCACCTCATTCGTGTAACCCCCCTGTCATAACTTGACTACGGGTAGTGGTACGATTCGCTAATATATTACCGTTTATTCTATCATAAATCTTCTGCATTCAATAATAAAAAGGGATGAAGGATAGATGTTATCTACCACTTCATCCCTTATGAAATATGAATCTGCGATTATGATAAAGATATCACTTTCTCAGGAACACGTAGTTCTTGCAATATTAACGCTCTTAATGATCCAAAGATTCCTGTGGGCTCCGCAGGTATGCTACCCAATAGGCTAGAGCAACAAAGATGGCTCCACCCACTAAATTCCCTAACCACACAGGAATGAAATTCGTTACAAATTCACCCCAAGAGTAGTATCCTGCAAAAATTGCAGCAGGGATTAGAAACATATTAGCTACAACGTGTTGAAATCCAATAGCTACAAAAGCCATCGTTGGGAACCAAATACCCATGATCTTACCACTCATGTTATCTGCTCCATAAGATAACCAAACCGCTAATGCGACTAACCAGTTACAACCAATTCCGGATACAAATGCTTGAAGAAATGTCACATCTAACTTATGCCCGGCCATATCCACTAACTTTTCTAAATAGACACCAGATTCCGTCAAGCCAACAATATGTCCGAAGAAATACGCAATGAACAAAGCCCCTACCATATTACTTAATGTAATTAATATTAGATTCTTGCATGCTTCCCATGTAGAGATCTTCTTCGCAATTCGAGCCATGGGTACTGCCAACATGTTTCCCGTTAGCAATTCAGCACCAGCCAATAGAACTAGAATTAGTCCTAATGGAAATACGGCTGCGCCAATGAGATTAGAAACAGAACTCCATTCTGCAGGTGTACCCGCAGTTACACGGATTGCTAATAGAAATCCAAGCGATATAAAGGCTCCACCTAAGAAACCAAGAACAAGTACAGTAGAAAGTGGATTATGTGCCTTCGTCACCCCACTCTCTATAGTCACTTTGGCAATCTGTTGAGGTTTATAATAGGCCATAATCCAAACTCCCTTTTCCTTAAAATGATTACAAATTTAATGTTACATCCATACACGTCATATGATTCACATATCATATCATTTCCAAAAATATATTGTAATGATATAAGTTACTGAAAACCATAAAATCTTAAATTATGAATGTCATTTGACAGAAGTCTGAACTTCTTCGTATAACAACTCATCCATCATAAATAAATAAGAGAAGCGCTTAGATAATTCAACATTCATCTGGACGCTTCTCTTATTTAGCTATATTTCATACTTATACATCATATTTAACGATATAGTGCTGCATATCTGAAATATAATGACCTATACTGTATTCTATTAATCTGTCATTAGCATCATAAGAATATCGTAATCGTTTCAGCAATGTCTTACCATCTGACACAGACAGTACCTCAGCTATTGCTTCCGTTGCAACAGCCACAGTGAATTCATCTCGATAATGAGCCATATCGATATGATTCTCTTCAATAAGCTCATAGATGGATTGAATCTCTGTTATATCCACAGGCTCATTGGTTAACACGCTTGGTGACAAGAAATGAGTATAATGAATATACGGCTTGCCGTCCAAAACATATAACCGTTCAACTCGAAGACAACGTTCTCCAAACAAGTTAAATACTTCTGTCTGTTCTTCATTCTTCATCCAGTTGGATGTTAGTATCCGTTTCTCAATGATATGACCTTCTTCAACTAACAGTTCTGTAAAACGTTTCCCTTTGGATATGTTGGAGACCGATGTATTCCTAATAACAAGCGTCCCAATACCACTTTTCTTTTCTACATATCCTTCATGAGAAAGCTCTTGAATGGCATTTCTCACGGTCATCTTACTTACTTGGAATTCATCTTCAAGTTGGGGCTCGGATGGAATGTTCGTCCCTATTGGATAAAAACCATGCAATATTCGGTCCTTTATAATCTTCTTAATCTGCAAGTACAATGGTCCTTTTTTTCTAGAAATGGACATGATTCTCCTACCTTCCCACATCTAACCTAATCTCTGTCACAGCTTGCCATATTTCTGCTTCCGTCGAAGTTGGTGTATCACCTGCGACAGTATGTGCCAGCATTGCTGCTGTAGTTGCAAAAGACAAACTCTGCTTCGGTGTTAAGCCACATGTTTCACCATGAATAATGCCACTGGCGAATGCGTCTCCAGCACCAATTCTATCATATACGGAGAAGGTTAATTCCTTTGAAAATTCAAATTCATCCTCTTTGTACATATACCCTTTAAGTGAATGTGTATTCTCTGCATTAATTGTGCGATGTGTACCCGCTATAACAGCAATGTTATACTTTTTCGCCACTTGCGGAATAAGTTGTATCAGTTGTCCTATTCGTTCACTTTCTTCTGTAGCCATTCCTAGCGTGTGTCTGGCATCTTGTTCATTCATCATAACGATGTCGGATAGCTGCAGCATACGCTCATAATGCAGTCTCGCCTTGGCATACCCATCTACTCCCCATAATGAAGGTCGAAAGTTACAATCAAACACAACGATACCCCCATTGTCTTTAACCTTTTCTGCAAAATGAATCATCTGTTGCCTTATTGAAGCATTCATCGCTAAGCTAATCCCACAAAAATAGACCACATCTATTGCCTGGGAAATTCCATTGAAGTCATATACGCCTGCATTTGCTGTATTAAAGCTACTGTCTGATCGATTGGAATACGTGACACGACTTGGACGAGCACCGAATCCATTCTCCAAAAAGTACATGCCTACATAATTCCCACCTCTACGAATACTTGCCGTTGATATGTCCAACTTACGCAATTGTCCCATCGCAGCTTCTCCGATAGGATTGTCAGGTAACGTAGAAACAAGCTCGCATGCATGACCGTAACGCGCCAAGGCTGCTGCAACGTTCACGCCACTTCCAGAAAAGGAATAGTGAAGCGTGTTACTTTGGCTTAATGAATCAAACCCTGGCACCTGCAACCGCATCATCACTTCGCCAAATGCCGCAATTCTCTTAGCCATACTGAGCCACCAAAGCTTTTGTTGTTTCGTATAATACTCGCACATCTTCCACATTCGTACTACCCGACTTCTTATCAATAATAGATGTATATACATGTGGAATAATCTGCGGGACACCTTCCGCAAGAGCAATCTCTAGAATCGATGTGAAATTCTGCAGATCAATGCCACCTGTCGGCTCTAAGGCAAACCCTTCCTCACCGCAAGCCTTCGCCACAGCACGATACTCTTCTTCTAGCTTCAATCCTTGCATAGGATAATATTTCAACGCATTGCCACCCATATCTCGAACAAGCGCAATTGCCGCCTTAATGGGAATGATCGCTTGCTCATTTACTCCCGCACTGATGGGTCCCGTAGAAACATTCACATAACCCGGGCGACCACTTGGAGATACCAAGCTATTAATCCAACTATCACGACCGTTAAGATTAGCTCGCGTAGCTCCTACTAAGGGAAATATCTGGTTAATATGACATCCACCATAACTTCTAGCTATTTCTGCTACTACGATTCCTTGGCGATTATCCCCAGCACCAAGCCCTATAGATACCGCATCATCAATAGCTGCACCATATTGCTCCATAGCAACCACAGCTTCCTTAGCGTTAGAATAATCCTTCGATAGTACACCAACAACGACATGACCCTCTGCTGCCTCAAAGACTCTTTTAGCATTCTCAATACTATTGGTTAATACATTAAGTGCAACACGATTATTATAGAAACGTTCCTGTATAGTTGTCATGTTATTCTCCCCCTACTAATGTTCTAATTCTAGTTACAATCACTTCTAGATCGTCTCCCTGTAATGAACGAGGGTCAATATCAAAGTATCCTTGCCGAACACCATAATCACGTGTATATATTGCTATCTCTCCTTCACGCAGACCATCATTCACCTCTATAGCCGTTGATCCCACGCGTTGCGAATCAATATGCACACGTCCTCTGTATATTGCTCTTCCCGCTTCATCTTGCACGATGGTCACCGTGACACCCGACAATTCGGATAATGGCATCAGAGATTGTAATCGTTGCCTTTCTTGCTCACTTTTGTCTTGCTTATTGGTATATTCATCAAGGGCCTGTAGGAGACCGAAAGTTGTCTCTTTGCCTACTTTCATACTCCGTCCAATCCCATGGAGTTGTTGCTTCACCCAATCAATATAGATACGTTTACCGCCTACGATGCCTGAAGTTGGTCCCTCAAGCGCCTTGGACCCGCTATAGATGGCTAGATCAGAGTATTGAACATACTTCTGAATATCTTCTTCCGCCGCAGCATCTACGATAAGAGGAATATTGCAGCGCTGTGCAATCTCCCAAGTCTCCTCTAAAGAAATCATATTCTTCTGTACACAATGATGCGATTTCACATACATAATCGCCGCAGTATTGGCAGATATAGCCTCTTCGATATGAATTCCACGCCCTTCATTCGCGTAGCCCACCTCGATTAATTTACCTCCACCCAGATAAATCATCGTCTCTACAGGAGCTCCATACTGCACATTATGACCTTTCAACATAATGATCTCATTCTTTTCCATCTTATCCTGATGTAGCCGTTCACTTCTACGTTGATGACCCTCTGTCACGATCGCTGCAATCGATAATGCAATACCGCTAGATGCTGAATTAACTACCACTGCCGATTCAGACCCTAGTATACTTGCAATATGTTCACCAGCCTTATCCACTAGATCGGCTATTTCAACATACTTTTGTCCACCCTGCTTCATCGCTTCCATCACAGTATCTGTGGGTGCAGACACACCTAGAATACTCATTCGTCCACTCGCATTAATGACCCGCTTCAATCCATATTTAGCATGTAATGTATGATCCATTGGTAATGACCCCCTTAGCCTCAATATATTGATCTGCCACTCTCTGTACACCTTCCGAATCGGTTAACGTAACCTTCTCGTTCTTAACCACGAACAACGTCAAATTCGCCATATCTCCAACTTGAATCCTACCCAATTCAGGCTTATTCAGCCAATTTGCTGCATGGCTAGTCACTGCCGTCACCACTTCTTCAAGACTGTAACCCAATAATAGGAATTTAGACATAACACTAGCCATACTATATACCGGACCATCTATTCGATTACGACGATATATGTCAGTACTAATCGTATGGAGCGCAATACCATGTCGCTTGGCCATGTCTGCGACCTTAAACGAGAAGCTAGCTGTCCCATGACCCACATCTAAATGTACGCCTCTATCTATAGCATCTAATAACACTTGTCGGGGTTCTCCTGTCACTTTATCGAAGAGATTATTCGATTTACCATTTAAATAATGCGTCACAATATCATTGCTTTCTAGCAATTCTAGTACTTCGTTGACATCAGGCGGTCCTGAACCAATATGAACCATAAGAGGTAACCCCGTCTTGTGAGAAAGTAACTTTCCTAATCGTAAAGGCTCAATTCCATGATCCTTAACTACGCTCTGGCTTATACGTGCCTTCAGTCCCACGATGAACCCGTCATTTTCCTTCACAGCTTGTATAGCTAGTTCCTCATCGATCCAATCGAGGTTCGATAATTCATCCACTCGCATCAAACCAATGCGGGAAATATTAAGAAATGCGAACACATTTGTCCTTGCGTGCTTAGTTACCATTCGAAATTCTGTGATTCGATCTGCACCGCAACTGCCTGCATCGACAATGGTTGTTACCCCTTGCTTCACACCCACCTCATCCATTTCATCACCATAAGGATCGAATTTAGAAAAGGCATGCACATGTAAATCGATCCAGCCACTAGAAACGTATATATCTGAACAATCGTAGGATTGTTCCCCATTTGCTTCACCTGCTGACATAATTCCTACAATGATGCCGTATTCAATGATAATATCTTGTCGTTGTTCATCCACCGTCTTTACATTGTGTAATATATATCGTTGAATCACTTGCCTCACCCCCGCTCTTATACTCATGATATGGTTACAATATCACATATTTAACACGAAGTGAATATAACGTTATAATGTTTATGAAAAAGACGTACTATTGAACTATCCCTTTACTATCTGATTGCTCCAATTGCATAATATGCAGCTAATTTCATTTATCAATTTGTATAACTGTTTTAGTTGCTCAAATAACACTTAATAACGAGGAAACACCCACATTGGGCGAATCGCTCTATTTTAACTGTCATCTGGGCACTTATTAGCAACGATCCATAGTAATCCATTTGTTTAAGTATCATATAGGCAACTATTGTTTACAACTGCACTTTCTTATATCTTTCTGCTTATCCCTACGTTCCCTATGTAATTCTGTACTTTACATCCGTCCGTCCATCTTCCAAGTCAATTATTTTTAAAAAAACAGTAAGCCTAGGACAATTAGTCCATCTAGCTTACTGTTTATCATGGAGGATTACACTAATGTTTCTTTGCTCTTACTCACAGAAGGCAATGCCTTCAATCCTACTGTATTCAAGAAATTCCAAGGATTATTATAGTGTGGTTGGAAGAAGAAGTCGATGAATCCAAGTTGATCTACTGTCATTTGGTTCTGAATACATACAGAAATTGTATTGATCGATTGTGTAAGCTCTACTTCTGACATCAGTTGGGCACCAAGAATACGACGAGTGTCCTTTTCAAATACAACCTTTAAAGTAACCATTTCTGCTGTTGGCATAAAGTCAGGACGATATTTATCAGTTATGATTACCGTATCAATATCCATTCCTTCTTCTTTGGCAGCCCACTCGGTTAATCCTGTTGCCGCAATATTATCTTCATAAATCTTAATACCTGATGTTCCCTGTGTTCCCATATATGGGGTGGTCTGTGCCACCAAATTTCGAGCTACGAGTGTTCCCATTCGAACAGCATTCGTTGCTAGTGGGATGTAGGCATTCTTACCTGTTGGGTTGTAATGAATCGCACAGCTATCTCCAGCAGCGAAGACATCCTTTTGACTCGTCTGCATATATTTATCCACGATGATCGCACCATTAGGCAACATGTCTACTTGCCCTTTGAGAAGATCCGTATTTGGACGGAAACCGATGCAAAGAATAACTAAGTCTGTCTCATATTCACCTTGCGTTGTAATCACTTTATTCACAACACCATTATGCCCTTCAAAAGAAGTCACGGTTTGGTTCAGCGCTAGCTTAATACCCTTATTCTCAAGTGTTTCCTGAATGTGATCCGTAAATTCATGATCTAAATATTTATTAAGAATACGGTCAACGCCATCAATTAACGTCACTTCTTTACCATTCATTTGAAAAGCTTCTACCAGCTCTACACCAATATATCCTGCTCCGACAACGGTAATCCTTTTAGCACTTTTTGCTTTGTCAATAATCACATTCGAATGGCTATAGTTCTTACATAACAGAATATTCTGTAATCCAATACCATCAAGCTTCGGTATGATTGGCCAAGATCCTGTCGTCATAATCAATTTATCATACGTATCATCGAACTTCTCACCAGTGACTAGGTTCGACACGGTAACCTTCTTCTGTGCTGTATCAATAGCCGTTACTTCGTGACGCATCTTCGTGTCTACCCCAAGCGCAGCTAATTGATCTGGTGAGGAATAGAATAGACCATCAGGGTCTTTCACTACGCCCCCAACATATAATGCAATTCCACAAGATAAGAAAGATATATTATCATTACGCTCGTATACACTAATTGTAGCTTCTGGGTATAATTGAGCAGTATTTACAATTGCAGCAGTTCCGGCATGTGTACAACCTACGACGATGACTTTCATATGATGTGCCTCCTCAAATTGGGTAATTCTATAATGTCCTAATGTGAATTGTTTCACTTGTTACACTTATTATAATGTGACATTTTTCACATTGCAAGAGGGATTGATAAAGTTTTCATATTATTCACATTTATACTTTATCAACAACCATGCCTATTCCCATGAATTAAACAGCAATAATCCCATTCAACCCATGGTTCACGGTGACTATTATCATACCCAAATCTATAGAACACATTCGTGTTAATTGCTTGTAATCCATTTCATCATGTTTTAGGTTTCGCTTGTAATTGAGGCTCAAAACTCATACATGGCTTACCTGAAGAAGACAGGACCGTCTGACTTGGCATGACATTTGTTTTAAATTCATATGCTCTGCAACCCTTAGGAAACTGCCGATCCCATGTCACATAGAAATGTTCGCACTTCATACAATTGATTCGTTTATTCTCAGTCATATAGATTCTCCAATGTGTAAGATACATCTATTATAACATTAGATTAGAATAATCCGATGATATCGCCATGTTCATCCAATCTCATATGTTCAGCAGCAGGTGACTTTGGTAGCCCAGGCATCGTTACAATATTACCTGTATGAACAACAATGAATCCTGCACCAGCAGAGATAGAGATATCGCTAATATGGATCGTGAATCCTTCTGGTGCTCCAAGAAGACGGGGTTGATCTGAGAATGAATAGGGTGTTTTGGCCATACATACGGGTAAATTACCATACCCAAAACGTTCGATCTCGGCGAGACCTCTCCGAGCAGAAGGCGAGTAGGATACATCTTGACCACGGTAAATCTCCGTGACCACTTTCTCAATCTTCGATTTTACACTCAATTCTTTGGGGTACAGAGGTGAATAGTTCGTCTGCTGGCTGTTAAGAATAGCCACCAATTGCTCAGCCATCACCTTTCCACCTGCACCCCCATCTGCCCATACTGTAGAAGTCTCCACAGCCACACCCAACTGATGACATCGTTCTTTCACGAGTTCCACTTCATCAGGTAGATCTTTGAAGTAATGATTGATGACAACCATGACAGGAACTCCGAATTTATGAATATTCTCAATATGTCTTTCCATATTGGCTAGACCCATCTTAAGTGCATCAGAATTGGGATAATCTAATTCATTATTGGCAACGCCACCGTTATATTTGAGCGCCTTAATCGTAACCACTAATACAGCTACATCAGGAATCAGATCTGCTTCACGACAAGTGATATCAAAGAACTTCTCAGCACCAAGATCCGCACCAAACCCAGCCTCGGTCACAACAATATCAGCCAATTTCAAAGCTAATCTCAGCCCAACTATGCTACTACAACCATGGGCAATATTTGCAAAGGGACCGCCATGTATGATGACTGGTGTGCCTTCTAACGTCTGTACTAAATTGGGTTTCATGGCATCTTTAAGCAGTATAACCATTGCCTCAACAGCATTTAATTGAGTAGCTGTCACAGCTTCGCCTGCGTGCGTATATCCAATCAATATTTTCCCTAACCGATTCCTAAGGTCATGTAGGTCTTGACTCAGACATAGCACAGCCATCACTTCAGAAGCCGTCGAAATCAGAAAACCAGCCTCTCGTGGATTACCATTCCCATTTCCGATGCCCGTTACAATACTGCGTAAACTACGATCATTCATATCCATAGCTCGTTTCCATACGATTCTTCCTGGATTCAATTGTAGTTCATTGCCATGAAACAAGTGGTTATCAATGAGGGCAGATAGCAAATTATGTGCTGAGGTTATCGCATGAATGTCTCCTGTGAAATGAAGATTGATATCATCTGCGGGAACAATCTGAGCTTTGCCACTTCCTGTCGCTCCACCTTTCATCCCAAAACAAGGTCCCAACGAAGGCTCTCTAAGTGCAGCAATGGTAGGCTCTCCTATAGCATTTAATGCCTGTGACAGGCCTATAGTTGTTAAAGTCTTCCCTTCACCAGCAGGTGTTGGATTCATAGCCGTGACAAGCACTAATCTCCCATTTGGTCTTTCTTTCACTTCTTCCCATAATGTAGGGCTTATTTTACATTTATACTTACCGTATAACTCCAAGTGGTCTTCGTGAACACCCATAGATTGGGCGATTTCAATAATTGGCTTCATGTTGTTCATAATCCTCCACGATTATCTTTATTTATGATAACGCTCATTCATTGGCTTAATCACATAACCATTATTCTAACCGAATCAACTATTAATTTATATATCAGAAGTCTCCAATCTGTCGTTACCAGGAAGATCTGAAAGGGCAGCCCCATTATTTTTACTTAAAAGATAGTTAGGTGCTCTGAGAGCGTGCTCCGCTAACAGAACGTTTCTTCAATCGCTGTGGTCTCCAAATTTCTAGATTGAAACCGCTCAGCGGTTGAAATTCGCAGACCAAGGCTACCGCTATCGCTTTTACGAAATCGTTCTGTTGTCTGCGCTACTTCGAGCACATTGTTTCTACTTTTCAGCCCAGAATAAGACAAAGAGAAGTCTCTCCTTTTGGTGAAATGGGAGTACCATCAACCTTTTCAAAAGGAGAGACTTCTTTAAATAATTAACATAAGTACTTATGCAAGATGCTTCTCAATACTCTGAATCATCGTCTCTGGTGTTGTTTTCGGTTCAAAGCGCTCAACCACGTTACCATGACGATCGACTAAGAATTTCGTGAAGTTCCACTGAATATGACCATCCTCTGCCTCACCTGGTTGTTGTTCTTTCAAGTATTGGAACAATGGGTGTGTGTTATCTCCGTTGACGTCCACTTTAGCGAGGATCGGGAAGGTCACACCATAATTGATCTGACAGAATTGTTCCGCTTCTTCACTTGTTCCTGGCTCCTGTGCTCCGAATTGGTTACATGGAAACCCTAGGATCTCTAGTCCTTGTTCATGATACTTCGTATACAGCTTCTCAAGCTCACCATACTGCGGTGTTAATCCACACTTGCTAGCTGTATTAGCGATGATAAGAACCTTTCCTTCATAATCCTGCAAGGATATCCCTTTGTTCGCAGGACTACCTGCTGAATACTTGTACACTGACATATGAAATACCTCGCTCTCATAAAAAAATGAACAGATCGAGCTATCATAGCCCAATCTGTTCATTCATCATATAACAATATGATCTGATTACCAAATACTTCAATACAGTGCTATAACAATATTAGCCTTTAACTCCACTTGAAGCTATTCCTTCAACGAAATACTTCTGTGTGAATGAGAATAGGATAACCGGTATAAGAACTACAACGGAAGCACCTGCCATTTGCAACGCATAGTTAGCCCCAGATTGTAATTGGAAATATTGGAGTCCAACCGTAACCAATTGTTTCTTCTCGCTCGATATGAATATAAATGGACTGACATAATCGTTCCAAATATACACATAAGAAAAAACAATCATGGTTACTAGCGCAGGAACTGCAAGAGGTAAAATTATTCTTAAATAAACACGGTAATGCGAACATCCATCTACAATAGCTGCTTCTGTGATTTCCTTTGGCACACCCATAAAGAACTGCCTTAATAGGAATAAGAAGAACACATCAAATACGGCAGGTATGATGATAGCCCAGTGCGTATCCAACAAATGTAAATACTTGTACAACAAATATCTAGCTACAATCGTTGTATCACTTGGTATAGCTAATGTGGATAATGACAACAATAGCAGAATGTTTCTTCCCTTGAATTCTAATCTAGCAAAGGCATATGCAGCCATGGTGACTACAATAGCTCGAAGTGCGATCGAGATGATTACAACTTTGAAGGAGTTACGTATCCAAAGAAAGAAGTTGGATGAATTAAGTAGAAACTTATAGTTATCCCAATAGATATCCTTCGGTATAATATTCTTCAACGGTTCATCAAATGCAGCACTCGTTGTTTTAAGCGAAGCCGATACCATAAATATAAGTGGAGATATCATAGTTAACGCGATTAAGAAAATAATAATCGAGTATATAACGGTTGTTGTTGATATTTTCTTTCTTGGTGTTGAGGGGTTTTTCGTTAATTTCTTTTCTAGTAATGTACCCATTTTTTCTGCCCCCCCCATTGTATTGCCGATATCACTAATATAATTAAGAATAAGATAACCGCTTGTGCTGATGCATAACTGTAATGATTGAATGAGAATGCTTCTTCATATATGTTAATCGAACTGACCCGTGAAGCCGTTCCAGGTCCACCTCTTGTAAGTGCATTAAATATAGTGAAGTTCTGGAATGATCCGATTGTAGCCGTAATAACTAAGAAAAAGCTAGTAGGAGAGACCATTGGTAGCGTAATACTGACCATCTTTCTCCATCTTGATGCACCGTCTATTTCTGCTGCTTCATATAGATCTCTTGGAACACCTTGTAAAGCTGCTAAGTAAACAATCATTTGGAAAGGGAAGTTCGCCCACACAGCAACAAGTGCAACACTTAATATGGCCGTACTACTTCCAGCGAACCATAGAGGTGGATTCTCAATACCTAATCCATTCAACAATGTGTTAATTACACCGCCAAAAGGATCAAATAACATCGAAAACACAATAGAAATCGCAACAATATTCGCTACATAAGGTACCATAAATAAAGATCTACTCAATGTTTTGAAATAAAAGAACTTATTCAACAATACTGCGCCAAGGAATCCAGCTATGGTTAATAGAGGCACATAAATAATGGTGTACAAAAAGCTCTTTAAATAAGAAGACATTGCAATCTGATCATCAAAGATAGCAATATAGTTATCAAATCCCGCCCATTTCAAATCACTAAATGGTTTGAAATCATTGTAGTCCATGAAACTAATGAATACAGCATATAGAAATGGAGCAAGTCCAAATATTACGAATCCAATAAAAAAGGGAAGAACAAACAACAGCGCGGCTCTAGCCTCTTGTTTCTGCATTCTGTTCATTTTCTTCACTTTGGCCATCTCATCCACTCCTCATATCAAAGGGCACTTCACATGGCAAGTGCCCTTGATATTATTTATATTATTTCTATTTGGCGGAATTAATCGCTTTATCCGCTCTCTCTTTAATTTTAGTTATTGTTTTGTCCAATGGCTGCTGTCCTACGAGGAAAAGCTCGCCTTCTTGATAAATGATCTTTCCGTATTCAGCTGCGATTGAACCTAGAATTTTCTCAGATTCAAGACCCAAAGTCGGTGCAAGATATGCGTCAGTAAGCTCTTGTGTTGTTATACCATCATCAACTAGTTTAGATGAAATCTCACCAAACAGCTTATCTAAATCTTCTTGAGCCAAGTCCTCACGTGCTGGAATACCACCGTTATACTTGTAGTTATTCTCTGCATAATACTTCAAGAAATCTGCTGCTTCTTCAGGGTGCTTAGAGAATTTATTAATAGCAAGACCTGATGTAATACCGATATTGTTCTTACCATTAGGATCTACAGGAGTCTGTGTTACACCCAACTTCCAATCACGTGGATAGTTCTCTTTGTCTAGTGGTGCAAACATATACCAAGAACCGATAAACTGCATACCATAAGATCCATTCATGAATGCATCATAAGGAATATTCTTGGAGTGATACTCTAACCAGCTTGGTTGAACCTTGTGCACATTTCCAAGATCACTTAGGAATTGAAGGGAATCTTTGAAAGCAACATCGTCAAAATTAGATGAACCATCTTCTTTATATCCATTAACTCCTCTTTGTGCTGCTAACAGATAGAACGTGTTGTCATAATCAGGCATAGATGAACCGTAAATGCCTTTTTTAGAATCTGTTAATTTCTTAGCTGTTTCTACATACTCATCCCATGTCCACTCACCTGATGGATAAGGTACGTTTGCATCATCAAATATTTTCTTGTTGTAAAATACCATCCAACCTGATGCTTTATCAGGAAGCATATACACTTGATCATTCTCGAACTTCGTTAGATTTTTACCGTATACTTTTTCAAAATCGTAAGATGACTTTGTATAAAGATCATTTAACGGTAAAAGCCAACCGTTCGTTGCATATTTACTATGAATGATTGGGTTTTGAATAGGAAGAACATCTACATCCCCACCAGAAGATAAATCGACATCAATCTTTTTATAAATTGCATCGCCATCTCCAGCTACTGTTTCCATAATAACGGTAGTTCCTGTTTCTTTTTTGTAGTCGTCAAGAATTGCTTGTGAAGAAGGTAAGTTAGCATTTCCTGAAGTCACATACATTCTCAATGTAACAGGCTTGCTCTCTGTAGCCGCATTCTTATTGCCATCCGCATTCGGTGATGCTGTATTGCCGTTAGTATTGTTACCTCCACACGCCGACAATAGTAGAGTAGCCATGATACATAGAATACCTAAGCTTTTCTTTCTAGCGTTTTTCATTTATTTTTCCCCTTTTTTGTTAGCTGTATTTGTACTACATGTCTAATATAATAGGTATAGACATGGTTTGAAATGTAGTCTCTTCTGTTTTTTAGGAATATTTAAATATCGAATAAAAGAATAATTAAAGATATTTTGTACTATTTAAAGAAAAAATGTGCTTATATGAGATTGAGATATCTCATATAAGCACATTTCATTACTCTCTATATTTCGTAGGAGAGAGTCCAGTTATTTTTTTAAATACTTTACTAAAGTAATATTCATCCATATATCCTACTTCTCTTGCTATCTCTGCATTTTTTAAGTTTGTTGTTCTTAACAACACTTTGGCATTATTGATTCTTACTTCAGTTAAGTAATCAACAAAGTTCTGTCCTGTTTCCCTTTTAAATAAATTACTAAGATATCCACTAGATAGTTCGAGATGCGTGGCTACTCGCTCCAAAGATAATTCCTCTTTGTAGCTATTATTTATATATTGCTTGGCTTTATAGACTCTCATATTCTCGTTGTTATTGATCAATTGTTCGATTGTACGATTCTTCAAATAACTAACCCACTCAACAAAGTCATCCTTCAGATTCATCTTGTCAATTCTACTGTACATTTCTTTCGTTATGATCCCTTTATCTGTCAGTTGATACTTCTCCACAAAACTTTGGTACATGTAATACAGTGTATAACAAAGACCTGTTAAGAGATCTTTCGTCAACTTATTTGAGGCAATCATTTTCTCAATAATCTTATTTAATGTATGCTCAATTTCATGCACATCACCATATAGTAGTGCATTCTCCATATCTTTCATTTCTTCGGATATATCTTCACTATCTTCTAAGGATAAATGACATATATCCTGGTACAAGATATCGCTACCTCTTGGATAACTAAATTTATGCAGATTAGCTTCCTTTGCTTGTCTAAACATTTTCTGAATATCCGTATATTCCTGGTAGATTCTACTGATGCCAATACACACTGAGGTGCTTAAATATTTGCGTAGCGTTGTACGTATATTACCTGTAACATCATTCACAGTATGTTCAGATGGATATTCTCTTTTATCCAGTAATGACAAGATAGCTACAAATCTACGACGTTCCAGACTAATCACATGTCCGTATGCGTAACTTGTTACAACTTCCTCAATGATGTTAAGTATGGAGTAATCCAATAAGTGTGGTGATTCCCCATATTTAATATAGATCTGTTCATCGTCTACCTCTATCAACAGACATATTAAGTTTTGTTCTGGAAACTGAAGATGATAACGATCTAATGGCTCGACAACTTCTTCCCGCTTCTGTATCACTCCAAATATCAAATCTTTGTAGAATTTATCCTTTATTAAAGAAGTATTGATGAATGGCGTTTCTGTCGCTATAGCTACATTAGGACTGCTTACAACTCTATTGGATAGTATCTCCGCACGTAACTCCGATAGAATACGGATTAGATGATCTGGCTCAAGCTCAAGCTTCAGAATATAGTCATAAGCGCCATTCTTCAACGCTTCTTTTACATATTCAAAATCATCATATGCACTTAACATAATGAACTTGGCCTGGTTTCCTTCATCTTTCAATTTCTTAAGTAATTCAAGCCCATTCAATAAGGGCATCTTAATATCTGACAGAATAATATCTGGCTTAAACTCTCTTGCCATTTCTAAGGCTTTCTTCCCATTCTCTGCTTCTCCTACAAGTTCAAATCCCAACTCAATCCACGGAATGGTTGTTTTTATGCCTATTCTGACCAAAGCCTCATCATCGGTTATCATTACTTTTAACATACCGTTCACCTTCTCACTATTCATCATTCATCTATTGTAGCCAAGGGTAGAATAACGTGAACTCTAGTGTACACACCTATTTCACTTTCAATTTCAAGGCCATATATATCTCCACAGATTAACTTAATACGATTGTTCACATTGTGTATTCCGATCCCACGGGAAGAATCATATTCATCCAATTCTTGACTTAAACTTTTAGCAATTTGATCTGTAGACATTCCGGCACCATTATCTTCGACTGTTATTCTTAGGTTCGTTGACTCTTCCATCACCTTAATCTTGATCAGCCCGGGTTCTTCTTGTGATTCAATCCCATGGAAGATGGCATTCTCCACAAGTGGTTGCAAGGTTAGCTTTACACACTTCATGTTCAGAAGCGCTTCATCCACCTCATACTCTACTTGGAATTTATCTCGATAGCGCGTTTGTTGAATATAGACATAGTCATGAATCATTCCTAATTCTTCCCTAAGTGTAATAAAAGTGTTCATATGTTTAAATGAATTTCTTAACAATCGAGCAAGTGCATCCACAACCTCTTTGATCCCATCTGACTTTTGAATAATGGCCATCCAACGGATGGTATTTAATGTGTTATATAAAAAGTGTGGTGTAATCTGACTTTGTAATGTTTTGATTTCCGCATCCTTTTTCTTCTGTTCTTCATCTAACACCTGATTAAACAAAGCGTATATTCGATCAATCATATAATTAAAGTTGCGAGAGAGTAGACCAATTTCGTCGATACTTGTAATGTCAGACTTAACCATGATATCGGTCGATTTCACATCTTTCATCGTTAGCGTTAATTGTTTGATCGGTCTAACGATATTGCGCGAAATAATGAACCATAGAACTGCTGAGAATAAAAATGACAAGATAAAGGCAAACGTCGTAATTTTGAATATGATTTTGTTGTCTTGAGTCAAGACATGTAATGGGATCATCTGAACGATATTCCAATCATATTTATCGATACGATAGTTAGACACCAAGAAAGGCTCCCCATTGACCTCCATCTCAAAACTCGAATTGTTCTTCGTTGTAGGTAACTGTATTCCTTCAGAATTCAGGCTTTTAGATACTTTCTGTTCTGGGTAGACAATATTCTGGTATTGATCGGTAATATATATTCGGCTCTGGGTGATTGGCGAAGCTTTACTTAATATATCACTAAATATAGCCGGTTTTAAACTCATATAGATTGTCCCTATATTCCGATGATTAGTCTCATTAATAACCCTTGCTAGCGAGAATATCCGCTTCGTCTTGGCCATCGTTGCCTCATTATCATGAACACCAGTCCACAATACCTTTCCTTTAAGCTCTGTCGTTGTCTTGTACCATAAAGAATTCTGAAGTTCATGGATGTCTGTCTTATATGTATCAGATCCGTGTATATAAACGCCTCCATTACTACCAAAAATATAAAGAGAGGTAATATATCTATAATAATCGGAGTAAAGTGATAGATTACTAATGACATTATTTACATTCTTAAGTTGAACAAAATAATCCGCATCATTATCGATATCAATACTTATCGCTTCTTGTACATCACTGTTGATATATATTAAATCAGTTAAATTCTCAATTCGAGCCAATTCCCCTTGAATGGAATTAGCGATGTAATATAAATTTTCATTAAAAGAATGGCTAACTTTCTCTTTCAGAATTTTCACAGAAATCAAATAAGAACTTACACTAATGGTGGTTGTAGGTATGAGCATGACCAATAAGAAAGATATGAGTATTTTATTTTGAATGCTTTTTCTGAAATAACGGATTGCTTTCATTCTTCACCAACTTTTATGAAATGGATAGTAAAGCTACTTCGAATCATATAAAAATAACAGATCAAGGCTATAGCACCTTGAACTGTTATGGGATGTAAGCTACGAACTTGGTCTATTTCTTGCGCGAGTACGAATGACTCTTACTTCCGCCAAAGCTACTTGAGCCGCGGCTTGAGGGACGTCCCGCCGATGAACCCCGGGTTTCGCTTCCGCGTCCAGTGCCACCGCGGGCTTCGCTTCCGCGCCCCGTGCCACCGCGCGCTTCGCCTCCGCGTACTGCTCCACCGCGCGCTTCGCTTCCGCGTCCAGTGCCACCGCGAGCTTCGCCTCCGCGTCCAGTGCCAACGCGGGCTTCGCTTCCGCGTCCCGTGCCACCGCGCGCTTCGCCTCCGCGTACTGCTCCACCGCGGGCTTCGCCTCCGCGTCCAGTGCCACCGCGAGCTTCGCTTCCGCGTCCAGTGCCACCGCGGGCTTCGCTTCCGCGTCCAGTGCCACCGCGGGTTTCACCACCGCGTCCAGCTCCACGGCGAGCTTCGCCTCCGCGTCCTGTGGACTGACTGCGAGTACTCAACTCTCCGTCACGGTTTCCTCTTTGTTTCTTCCCAGCAGAAGTAAATGTACTTACTTTCTTAAATTCAACTTTGCCATCATGATTCTCATAACGTAGCTTCTCAATATTATGATGAATCTGAAGTTCAATACGTTGAACTTCTGGCTTATCCTTAGGATCTGCTAGTGTGATCGCAAGCCCTTTATCTCCAGCACGACCGGTACGACCAATGCGGTGAATATAGCTCTCTACATCATGTGGAATATCGTAGTTGAACACATGGGATATCCCTTCAACATCCAATCCACGAGCAGCAACATCCGTCGCAACGAGAACATGTAACTTCGCTTCGCGGAATTTACGCATAACGGATTCTCTCTTCGCTTGTGAGAGATCGCCGTGTAGTTCATCTGAATTATATCCTTTGTCTCTGAGTTCTGTATTCAGGATCTTCGCACGACGTTTCGTACGACAGAATACTAACGCTAAGTAGGGGTTATATTCATTGATCATCGAGAATAATGCTTCTTGTTTATTGCGATCTGAACATTCAATCACGATTTGGCGAATATTCTCAAGGGGAACCAATGAGTTCTCCCCTTTGATCATAATATCCTCTGCATCCGTCGTATACGCACTAGCAATTCTCTTGATCTCCGCAGGCATCGTTGCTGAGAATAGCATGGTCTGACGACGATAAGGAAGTGCTTGAATCAATGTCTCTACATCGTTCAAGAATCCCATATGGAGCATTTGGTCAGCCTCATCCAATACAAGCATTTTAACGCCACCAAGATCTAGCGTTCCACGACCAAGGTGATCTAGCAAACGTCCTGGTGTACCGATGATAAGATGTCGTCCGCCTTCAAGCTTGCGCAGTTGCTTCTCTACATCTTGTCCACCATAAACAGCCAGAATCTTGACCTCTGTATGTCTTGTCAACTTACGTGCTTCTTCAGTGATCTGTAGAGCTAACTCCCGTGTTGGTGCAACAATTAACGCCTGTGGGAATTGACGATTCGGATCAATCTTCATCAATATAGGCAATAAGAAGGCTAGTGTCTTTCCAGTTCCCGTACGCGCACGGGCAATCACATCTCTTCCTGCTAACAATAACGGAATAGCTTCATGTTGTACTGGAGTTGGTTCTGTTATTCCTTGATTATGAATCAGCTTATCTAATTCTTCTGTAATGCCTAAGTCTTGAAATTTGGGCAAATCCTTCACCTCGATCAATTTATTTTATCTACTGGTTGTTATCTTTATTACCGCTCTTTATAAGTTACAAGATATACAGATCTCTAATTAACAAGTAGCATCGGCTGTGACTTCCTTATTACATAAACCGCATAATAACGTCTTATATTGAACTTAATCCCCATTGTAACATGTCAACACGCAAGTAGAAACGGCTTTGCCGTCATATCAGACAACAAAGCCGTTATTATGATAACAGAATTCAATCTCAACGTGCTGTCCACTCTGCTGCTTGGAGAATAAATTGACGTAATTCAGGTTGCATAAATGTAGGTTCATGATGTCCCGGCATTAAGTAGGTTACCCGCCCTAGCCCATACGTATGACTCCATGCCGCTGGGTACCATTTGTCATCTCGTTGATATTCCAACAATATCTGTTTCTCCATAAATGTATCAAATATGAATTCATACGGTTCTTCTTCTAGCTGAAATGGTTGAATCCCATCTATAATAGGATGTTGTTCTTGCGTTGTTCGGAAGGATAGCGATTGATATGGCGCATGACCCGTATATCTTCCACCCATTAAATGAGATAACTCGTATCTACCCTCAATTGATAGTCCATTATGGATAACGAATAGCCCTCCACCTTGACTAACATAGCTAAGTAATCCTGCCGTTTGCTTCGGAGACATTAATTCATCCCAGAGATCAATGTAAGAAATACAAAGATCAAATTGTTGAATGTTGGCATCCATGAACATATTCTTATTCTCGCTACATTGAACCGTCATTACATCATTTAATATATGGCTAATCTGTGCGTCCACCCCTTGCATTGGATGGAACTTCGGATGTGTATAATCTCCAACTAGCAGACACTTTTTAGTTGTTTGGTTAATCATATTTTATTCCCCCTCGGAACTCTTTGTATCTTCCTGAGCGGCAAAATAACTTCCTAATGCCACCATCATACTACCCATTCTTTCTTCTTTTGGTGTAATAATTCGTTCTATTCCTTCTTCCAGTAGCGATTGTGCTGTTACCTTACCTACAGCTACGGCAATAACGGGCCCAGCAAATGCGATACGCAGATCATCCATTCCCTTATGCTCTTGGGCATATTCCACTAAAAAATGAACTTGAGGTCCACTTGTGAATGTAACAGCATCCACACGACATAGCACAATATCATTAAATAGTTGTTGCAGTTGATCCGCTTCTGGTCGAACATGACAATACGGCAACAATGGTGTTGTCTTAGCTCCCTGCTCTTCTAGCCATTGAGATATCTTCGGTGCAGATTCACCGTGTAGCTGCAATATCACGTTACTTCCTCGGATATCATGTTCCTGAAATGAGCGAATCAGACCCGCATTACTCCCATCATCATCTCTCACGATTGGATACAATTGACGTTTCCTCAATGCGTTCACTGTCTTATAACCTCTAGCCGCTATCGAAGTTCTCGTTAATATATTTAGAAGTTCATCAGCGATCCCCATATCCTCAGCCGTATTAAATAACGCTTCCACACCCATACCCGTGGTGAAAATAACCCATTGTGGTGGATGAACGATCATAGCGGATAAGCCTTGACGTAAATTCTCATCATCTAGGAATACTGTTCCTTGTGCTGGACGATGAAGAGGGATTCCACCCATGTTCTCCACTAATTTAGACATTTCAGCAACTTTACGTGAAGCCGTTATAGCAACCACTTTACCGTTCATATTCTGAGCCATTCTATATTCTCCCCTATTCATCTCTAATGAAATTAATTGGATAATATATCGCAAGATGAATACTTCTCATACATTATGTGCTTGATTATACCATCTTTACACCTGTTTGTTTATTGTTTCGTTCAAGATTTTTTATACGTGTCCTTTTCAAATTCATGAGTATGAAAATGGGCTCTTGTATATCAAATGGACAAAAAACCACTCCTTTTGAAATGGATGCAAGTACTTCCATTTACCAAAATGAGCGGTCTTTCTGTATTCTTTAGGATGGAACAAAGTCGAACCATTTATTAGTCGATTAATTGATATAGCTAGTATATTGCAATAAACGTTTAAGCATAACTACTGCATGAGCACGGGTCGCTTTCGCTGTGGGTACGAACGTCTTATCTGTCATACCAGAAATAATTTCAGCTTCAACAGATTGTGCAACAGCCTCTTGTGCCCAGCTGCTGATCGATGCTTTGTCACTGAATTTAGCCAAGACAGTAGTTGAAGCAGCTACCATGTCCATTTTCATTCCCGTTACATTGATAGCTCTGGAAACCATAACCGCCATTTGTTCGCGTGTAATCGTGCCATTTGGATCAAAACTGTTGTCATTATAACCATCAACTAGTTTCGTTTTAACAGCCGCGCCAATCGCACCTGCAAACCAATCGGTTGATTTAACGTCTTTGAAGCTTGCAGAAGCAACATCATCCGTCAGAGCTAGGGAACGAACGAGCAAAGTTGTGAATTCTGCACGTGTAATATGACTTTCTGGAGCAAAGCTAGAATCCGTTATCCCTTTTACTACGAGCTTGGATGCAAGAAGTTCGATATCATCTTTTGCCCAGTGCTTGTTTATGTCAGTGAAAGTTTTAGTTGAGGAAAGCACCGTGTAGATACTATTCCCATTACGCTTAAATGTGATTTTAGTTGTACCGTCTGTTTGTTTACTAAACAGTGCAGGTACAAAAGAAAATTTGCCTGTAACTGGATCGTAGAGAACAACAGTCGAAGTATGTGCATCTGACGGAATTGTGAATACGATCGATCTAGATACATATGTGCTACCGAAGTTATTGATCTCGATACTCTTGTTGTTTCCAATGGCATGAACAGAAAATTCAATTGCACTACCAATCTGGGAAGAACCAATGTTCATAGCGCTCGCTTTGATCTTAGCATTCATGTCATTATCTGAATTAGAAATATTGATTTGGATGCTAATGTTCTCATTATTAGTGCCTAGCTTTTGCGCAATTGCTACAAACTCTAACACCCTAATAGGTAATGAATATTCACCATCATTCGTTTGGAATGAAATGATAGTATTCGGTGCTTTTATCGAAGCAGAAGCCAATACCGATGAGGCAACGTTGAATGTAACGCCTTCTCCCGTCTTATTGTTGAAAGAAATGGAGACGATTGGAGCATCGCCTTGGTTATCTTGACCTGCTGCTTGTGTTAATGCTGCAGCAAGCGCCGCATTGTCTTGAGAAACAGTGTTTGTTACATGGCCATCCGCCGCTGTAGTAGATTTCACACTATTCTTACTTGTATCTACTTTCACAACATTTGCATTGGTTGACGGTGGAGTAACTGGTGTACCTGATACTGATACTGGCCCTGGACCAGGGTTTGGACCAGGACCAGGACCATAACCAGCGCCAGGAGTTGGACCACCCGGTACGATAATAACTGGAGGATCAATCGGCTGTGTAGGTGGCACGATAACCTTAGACGCAGTCACAACTAGGTCTTTCGCATCTACTTGATTCCCTTGTCCAGCCACTACCTTATAAGTTCCAACAACTTCAGAAGCTAATAAAGTGAATGTACTTGAGAATTTGCCATCAGAGACCTTAGTCATATCGAAATATACCGTACTATGACTAGGACGAAGCACTTGAATGATCACTTCTTCTAACGTGGATGTGCCTGATATTGTAACTGAACCGCCTTGCTCAATAGATGCTACAGAATCCAACGTAACTGCTGAACTCGCTGCAAATGCACTTATGGGAACTAGCGATAAACATAGCGCTAGAATTAACATGACACTTAACTTACGTAATTTCACTTGGATAGGCCTCACTTTCATTTCTGATTTATTCACATAATTGAATGATTCTCTCTACTATTCCTATTAGTTATTGTAATAGTACTCATTCAAAAACAAATCCATTTGCGTTTGCGTCACTTTTGTTGCTAGATTTACACCAACACTTGTAAAATCATTATTAAATTTACTTACTAGAAATGCTTTAACCGTATACGCAGGATTCGTTGGATCTGCAACATTAAAACTTGCTGAATACGTTCCTGTATGCAACATTAAGTTAGCCTCAACAATGCTCACAGGTGTATTATCTTTCATCAATTGAAAGATGACCGATTGAGTTCCTATGCTATCGTAGTTACCATACTTGTACTGGAACGAATTAAATATATTTATTTTTGCAGTAAGTCCATTTGCTGTAGTTATCACAGGCGCTGTCATATAGAATACTTCAGACGATTTGACTGCTACATTTTCTATATACCTGGAACTGTAACCATCTGCATGGATGTAAACTTCATATTCTATACCATTTTGAAAAACGCCCTTGTTTATCGTGAGCATGCCCGCAGTCAGCGTGTATTCCGAGCTAGATAATGTTCTTGTAGCACCATTATCTTCATCTTCGATGGTAACGCTGGTTACTTTACTTCTCCATAATTCATTGTCTTCAAATGTTAGTTCACTAGCTAGATTACTATAGAGGAACCCTGTGAGATCAGGAACATTATATCCAATCCATTGACTAACCTCTAAGTTTTGTAGATTTTTATATTCATCAGTGAGTGCATCTGCTGCTATTTTAACCATAATGGAATTGTTATTTGTAATCGGGTCTTGCAATAGAACGACTAGCCTATTCTCTTGAATGGATACAACATCCTGTTCACTTAAAGGTGAAAAGTTAATGCCATCTGTTGAGATTGAAATCTTCTCTTTCAAGTGCGAAACGCCCGCAACAAGGGTATTATCAAAAATGTTTATGTTCCGATAATATTGATTATTATAAAACATAAGATTTAATAGTCGACCATTCTTCGTGATGCTTCCACTCTGAGGTGATAATTGTTGAATGGAATATAACCAGCCCGTGTATATAGAGTCAGTGTAAATATTACCAGAAGCATCTTTAAATGAATTCTGCTGAAAGTTTAAGTGATATTGGCCATTCAATGGTTGTGGTGAATGAATGATCAAGGTGTTCCCAGAGAATGTATAAGTTAAATTGGAAGGAGCATTATAAGAAAAAAGACCATTCGTATAGTATTGATAATATATGGAAGCTTTTAAATTATCTATTGTATCCTTATTATTAAGTACAGCTTCGTCAAACTCTAGCACAATATCATGATCTGCATTTGTAATATAGGCCTTTATAAATTTAGGCGCAGTTCTATCTACTGGGTTTGGATCCAGGATGTCTGGGACCGCTGAAATCATTGGAGTTACGATGCTATCCGTAATAATATTTCCATTACTGTCCTTAAGTGCATGGCTACCTATGATAATTTGATTATTTGCTCCCGTAAGGGCCTGTGCAAAATGTATGGTCAGCTTATCGGATGCTAATGACACTGTATCACTAGTTGCCAAATAGTCAGAGGAAGAGGCTCCATCTCTTTGTATATAAATATACTCTTTTAGACGCGAGACTGAGTTCGATATTCGATTATCATAAACGTCCTCATGAAAGGTAATCGTGACATCGTGATTGAAATTGCTAATGACAGCACCTTGAATGGCTGGAGGTGCTACATCCAAGATCAACTCTGAGTTGTAAATGCCATCACCATTATTTAATGTCCCTGCCGCGATTTTAATCTTTGTATAAAGACCCTGCACAATTGGCATTTCAAAGTTGTAATTCAGATTAATTCTATTTCCGTATAAATTCACGTTACTCTGTTCTGGAAGCGTTACAAAATTCACGCCGTCCGTAGCGATAGTCATTTGGGCTTTCAAGTAAGTAGCACTAGTAACAGACATACTTTCTTCAAAATAAATTCGAAGTGAAGAATTTCCATCCAATTCGGAACCTTTATATGTTGGTATCCACTCACTGCTAGGGGTTACCTCAGCTGATGCAATGGAAGAAAATGAAAATGATGAAAGTACCAACAAAGCTGCTAACAAGCTAATGGAAACTCTTCTCAACATGCTAATAGCCACCCTGTTTAAAACCGTCTTTACATTCTTTGTATACATAATTCTTCTTTCACTCCTCTAATGGTTATATTCTATCTAAAGTCTACATTTCATCAATGAAAGAATAATGAAAGATTCTCGATCAGAATCGAGTAGGAGGGGGCGACTAGCCCCCGACCTCTCACACCACCGTACGTACCG